>JBKPGU010000133.1:0-2760 GCA_046729535.1 Actinomycetota bacterium | reverse complement strand
GCCCTGCTCGGTGAGGGCCCGGTCGTACTCCGGACCGAACTGCTGGCGGAGGCGCGCCGAACGCTGTCGCGACCAAGCGGTCCACGCGATGAAAGCGATCGCGGCCACGATGGCGATCGCGATGAGGATCCACGCCCACACAGGCATGGGGGTCTCCCTTCCTTCCGGGGGCTCCGTCGCGGGCAGGTTCGAGGGGCCTTTACCCCATCGCTGATCGGCCGAACCGATGTGGGCTTGTTCGTCACCATGCGGGTGCTGAGAGCCCACGAAGTCAGGGCACGAGCGAAATTAACCTCGTCGTAACAGGGGGTGCGCGCCTTCGCTTCTACGCTTGAACGATCGACGAGGGAGGCTGACGTGACCCTTTCGAACGAAGCCGAGTACGTCCTCAGGACCGTTGAGGAACGTGGGATCAGGTTCATCCGGCTTTGGTTCACCGATGTCCTGGGAACACTGAAGTCCTTCGCCATCACGCCGCAGGAGCTCGAGGGCGCGTTCGCCGAGGGCATGGGCTTCGACGGCTCCTCGATCGAGGGGTTCAGCCGGATCCAGGAGTCCGACATGGTGGCCTTCCCCGATCCTTCGACCTTCCAGATCATCCCGTGGAAGTCCGAGCAAGAGGTCGCCCGGATGTTCTGCGACATCCACGACCCCGACGGGAGTCCGTTCGACGGCGACCCCCGCTACGTGCTGAAGCGCCAGCTCCAGCGGGCGGCGGACCTCGGTTTCACCTTCTACGTGGGGCCGGAACTGGAGTACTTCTACTTCAAGAGCTCCGACGGGACCGAATTCCTGGACCGGGGATCGTATTTCGACCTCACACCGCTGGACGTCGCCACCGACTACCGAAAGCGGACGGTCTTCTACCTGGAGTCCATGGGCATCCCCGTCGAGTACGTGCACCACGAAGTGGCGCCTTCGCAGCACGAGATCGACCTTCGGTACACGGACGCCCTCTCCATGGCCGACAACGTCATGACCTATCGCTTGACCGTGAAGGAAGCGGCGCAGGAGTTCGGGGTGTACGCCACGTTCATGCCCAAACCCGTGGCGGGAGTGAACGGCAGCGGGATGCACACTCATCAGTCCCTGTTCGAGGGCGACCGCAACGCCTTCTTCGATGCGACCGACGAACATCACCTGTCGAAGACGGCCAAGTCGTACGTGGCCGGCATCCTCCGCCACGCCAGGGAGATCACGCTGGTGACGAACCAATGGGTGAACTCGTACAAGCGGCTGGTCCCGGGCTACGAAGCGCCGGTCTACATCTGCTGGGCCCGCAGGAACCGGAGCGCCCTCGTCCGGGTGCCCATGTACAAGCCGGGTAAGGAGGGGGCAACCCGCATCGAGTTCCGGTCTCCCGATCCGGCGTGCAACCCCTACCTGGCGTTCGCCGTGATGCTGGCGGCAGGTCTTGCCGGTGTCGAGAACGAATACCAGCTGGCCCCCGAGGCATCGAACAACATCTATGCCATGAGCGAGGACGAGCGCCGGGCGTCCGGTATCGAGTCGCTGCCGGAGGACCTGTACGAGGCGATCCACGTGGCCGAACATTCCGAGTTGGTGCGGGAGACGCTCGGTGACCACGTCTTCGAGTTCCTGATCCGAAACAAGCACGAGGAGTGGGACGCCTACAAGTCCTACGTGACCCCGTACGAGCTGGAACGGTATCTGCCGCTTCTATAGCATGCGGCCGTGGCGCGGACCATCCTGCCCCTCTCGCCTTCGCTTGCCCACGCTACGCTTGCTTCGTGGTGCGCATCGCGCTCGGGCAGATCAACACCACCGTCGGCGACCTGGACGGCAACGTCCGGAAGATGGTTGACTGGACCGCGCGCGCCACGCAGGCCGGTGCCGACATCGTTTGTTTCCCCGAGCTCGCGGTCACCGGGTATCCGCCCGAGGACCTCGTCCTCCGATCCGCTTTCGTCGCCGACAACCTCGAGGCACTCGAGGCTCTGGCTCGGGACACGGCGGGCGGTTGTGCGGTATTGACGGGGTTCGTCGACAGGACGAACGCTGGGCTGCACAACGCCGCCGGACTCCTGTCGAATGGCAAGGTGGTGGCCCGATACCACAAGATCAAGCTGCCCAACTACGGCGTGTTCGACGAGCAGCGCTATTTCGTGTCCGGGGAGGCCGGGTGCCCGGTCCGCGTCGCTTCTTCGGCCCTCGGCATCTCCGTATGCGAGGACGCGTGGCGTCCGGGACCTCCGTTCGACGAGTACGAACGCGAGGGCGTTCGCATCATCCCGAACATCAACGCGTCTCCTTACCACCGCCACAAGATCGCGGAGCGATTGGAGGTGTGCCGGGCCCGAGCGGCCGAGACCGGGGCCTGGATCGTGTACGTCAACGCCATCGGGGGTCAGGACGAGCTGGTGTTCGATGGCGGCTCGATTGTGGTGTCGCCAGAGGGCGAATTGGTATGGCACGCGGCGACGTTCGAGGAGGACCTCCTGGTCGTCGACATCGACGTGGCGGAGGCGTCACGAGGCTTCCCGGGTCCCGAGGTCCAGGCCATTGGGAAGGCGGCGCTTCCCGATCCATCCAGGCCGCCTTGGCCGGAGGGTCCCGCCGAGGTCTATGGGGCGCTGGTCCTGGGGCTTGGTGACTACGTTCGCAAGAACGGGTTCGAGGAGGTGGTGATCGGACTGTCCGGGGGGATCGACTCGGCCCTCACCGCCGTGCTGGCCGCCGATGCGCTGGGACCCGAGGCGGTCCGAACCGTGGCCATGCCATCGCCCTACTCGTCTCCGG
>JBKPGU010000132.1:0-5590 GCA_046729535.1 Actinomycetota bacterium | reverse complement strand
GCGCCGTCCACATGCAGCCACAGGCCGTGTTCTCGTGCGATGTCGGCCACCTCCCCGATGGGGTCGACCGCACCGGTGTTCGTGGTCCCGGCGCTGGCCACGACCAGGAACGGCTGGAGTCCGTCGGCCGCGTCCCGCTTCAGCATGTCTCGGAGGGCGTCGAGGTCCAGCCGGAGCTCTGGCGTGGTGGGGACCAGACGGAAGCTGCGATGGGGGAAGCCGGCCAGGGCCGCGGCCTTCGCCACGGAGGCGTGGGTCTGGTGCGAGAAGTACATGGTCCCGCCGAGGAACTCCTCTCCCAGCCGAGCGTACCGTGCGGTCACGATGCCGGAGAAGATCGACATCGAACCCCCCGAGGTCAGGATGCCTTGAGCCTCGGCCGGATACCCGAACAGGTCGCAGAACCACCGGATGACGGTCGCCTCGATCTGGGCGAACGGCGGCGAGGCGTTCCACACGTTGACGAACCGGTTCACTCCGGTGGCCAGGAAGTCGGCCAGCGCCGCCGCGTACAGACCACCACCGGGCACGTAGGGCACGTAGCCCGGTCCGGTGGTGTTGAAGCCCTTCGCCGCCCCCTTCTCCACGACCCGAAGGAGGTCCTCGAAATCCGCAGGACCCTCCGGTAACGGCTCGCGGAGACCGCGGGCCATCTCGAGGGCTCCCTCCATCTCGGACGCCGGCTGATCGGGGAGCGTCTCGATGAACCTGACCAGGAAGGCCAGGGCGGACTCGCCCATTGCGCGCATCTCATCGGCCGACGGCTCGAGCGGGTGGGTCATGGCTGCCAACGCTAGCGCGTGAGGCGACCGGCTGTCCCGGCGGTCCTGATGGGTGGAGAATGACCGAGTGCAGGTCCTCGGCAACTTCCTGGACGCGGTGGGGCGAACTCCTCTGGTTCGGCTGGACAACGTCACCCGGGGCGTCAAGCCGACCATCGTGGCCAAGCTCGAGCTGCTGAACCCGGGCGGAAGCGTCAAGGACCGCATCGGCATGCGCATGATCGAGTCGGCCGAAGCGGCCGGCTTGCTGAAGCCGGGCGGGACCATCGTGGAGCCCACGTCGGGGAACACCGGACACGGCCTGGCCATCGCGGCCGCCATCAAGGGCTACAAGTGCATCTTCGTCATGCCGGACAAGATGAGCCAGGAGAAGGTGGGCCTCCTGCGGGCGTACGGGGCGGAGGTCGTCATCACCCCGACCGCGGTGGCTCCCGAATCGCCCGAGTCCTACTATCGCGTGGCCGACCGCCTGACCGAGGAGATCCCGGGCGCGTTCCAGCCGAACCAGTACTTCAACCAGGAGAATCCCAAAGCCCATTTCGAGACCACCGGGCCGGAGATCTGGGATCAGACCGGGGGCGCGATCGACGTCATGGTGGCCGGCGTGGGGACCGGCGGCACCATCACCGGGACCGGGCGCTACCTCAAGGAGAAGAAGCCCGAGATCATGGTGGTGGGAGCTGACCCCGAGGGTTCACTGTTCTCCGCGGGGCCGGATGAGGAGGCCCGCCCCTACCTGGTCGAGGGGATCGGCGAGGACTTCTGGCCGGAGACGTTCGACCCGAAGGTGGTGGACCGGTACGTTCGCGTCTCCGATCGCGACTCGTTCCTGACGGCCCGAGCCATCACCCGGCAGGAGGGCATCCTGGTCGGAGGGTCGTCCGGCACCGCCATGTTCGCCGCCCTGACGGTCGCCCGCGAGCTCCCCGACGATGCACTGGTGGTGGTGATCTTCCCCGACACGGGGCGCAACTACCTCTCGAAGCTGTACTCGGACTCGTGGCTCCTGCAGTACGGGTTCCTCGAACGGCGGGAGGTCGTTCGCGTGGAGGAGGTCCTGGGGTCCAGGACCGGCGAGGTCCCGATGCTGGTGAAGATCGGGGCCCACGACAAGGTTCGGCAGGCGATCGATCGCCTCCAGGCCTACGGCATCTCGCAGGCCCCCGTGGTGCGCGAGGACTCGTCGGAGGTCACCGCGTTCGTGGGCTCGATCCGCGAACGTACGCTCCTGGACCGCATCTTCCGCGACCCCGATTCGCTCCAGGCCGACGTCGCCCAGGTCATGGGGCCGCCCCTTCCCATGGTGGAGTTCGACGATCCGCTGGAGGTGGCTTTCTCGGAGCTCCAGGGTTCGCCTGCCGTGATCGTCGCCAAGAACGGCGAGGCCCTCGGCGTGCTGACCCGATCCGATCTGCTGGACTTCCTCGCCCACAACGAGCGGACCAAGGCCTGATCGGTGCGCGTCCTGGGGGTGGACGTCTCCCTAGGACGCGGCCTGGACGTTGCCCTCATCGAGGGATCGGCGGTCAAGGACACGTGGAGCAGGATCGGACCGGACGGGTTGCAGCGATTGCTCGACGAGCAGTCGCCCGACGCAATGGCCATCGATTCGCCGCCGGGACCCGGGCTCGGCCTCCTGCGAGAGGATGCCGAACGCCTTCGCCTCCCGGTTCCGCCCCGACCGGGAACCCACGTGGCCCGACGGGTCGCCGAATACGAGCTGTCGAGACGGGGGATCGGCTCGCTGCAGACCCACTACGACGAGAGCCGGCTGTTCTCGTGGATGACGGCGGGGTTCGAGGCGTTCCGGGCGGCAGGTGACGCCGGATACCCGCTCTACCTGGGCCAGGGACCGGCGCGCGGGCGAGCCTTCGAGGTCTTCCCCTACGCCTCGTACGTCGCCCTGGCCGGTTGTCTGTCCCCGGGCCGGCGCCACCGGCTCGGGTGGCGACGCTCGGTGCTGGCGGAAGCCGAAGTGATCGGGGTGCCGGAGGGAGCGACCATCGACGTGGTCGACGCGGCGTGCGCGGCACTGACGGGGATCCGATTCCTGGAAGGGTACGGGTCGTTCGTCGGCGACTCTCGGGAGGGAGTCATCGTGCTCCCCGTGCCTGCGCTGCGGGATCGCTACCGGCGGTGCGCCTCACCCGGTGGGGAGAAGGCCTCGCCCGTCGCTCACCTGTGCGAGTGCGGGTGCGGAGCCGCGGTCGGCCGGCGGTTCCTCCCCGGGCACGACGCCGTCCTTCGTGGACGATTGATCAAGGCGGCGCGGGAGGGAGCGGCTGCTCGGCGTGAACTTGAGAGACTGGGGTGGACGCACTTGATGAGGGAGGGATGACTCGGATGCGCTTCGAGACGCGGGCGATCCACGCGGGGCAGGATCCCGAGCCGGCCTACGGCGCGGTGAACGTCCCGATCTACCAGACGTCCACGTACGCGGTCCCGGCCGTCGGCCAGAGCAAGGGCTACGACTACGCGCGGACCGGCAACCCCACCCGTACGGCCCTGGAGACTGCCGTGGCGGCACTCGAAGAGGGCCACGGGGCGCTCTGCTTCGCCTCCGGGATGGCCGCTGAAACCTCGTTCCTCCTCCAGCTGAAGCCGGGCGACCACGTGGTCCTCCCCGAGGACGTGTACGGCGGGACGTATCGCCTCCTCAACCGGGTCCTCAGGGAAGCCATGGGGGTGGAGTTCGACACCGTGGACCTGACCGACCAGGAGGCCCTGGAGAAGGCTATCCGAGACGAGACCAAGGTCGTGTGGATCGAAACCCCGGGCAACCCAACGCTCAAGATCGTAGACATTGCGTCGGTTGCTGGCATCGCGCACGCCGCCGGCGCCTGGTGCGTCGTCGACAACACGTTCGCCTCGCCGTACCTCCAGCAGCCCATCGTTCTGGGCGCCGACGCCGTCATCCATTCCACGACGAAGTACCTGGGCGGCCACTCCGACGTGGTGGGTGGCGTGACGGTGACCACGACGCAGGAGATGCAGGACCGGTTGGCCTTCATCCAGAACGCGGCGGGCGCCGTCCCCGGCCCGATGGACTGCTTCCTCGTCCTGCGGGGCCTGAAGACCCTCGCCCTGCGCATGGAAGCCCACAGCCGGAACGCCGGAAGGGTGGCCCAGTTCCTCTCGAGCCATCCGCGCGTACGGAAGGTCTTCTACCCCGGCCTCCCGTCCCACCCCGGCCACGACATCGCTGCCAGGCAGATGCGGGGGTTCGGGGGAATGGTTTCGTTCGAAACCGAGACCGAAGCGGAGGCGCTCGAGGTGTGCGCTCGGGCGAAATTGTTCTTCCTGGCAGAGTCACTGGGCGGCGTCGAGTCCCTCATCGAGCACCCCGGCAGGATGACCCACGCCAGCGTGGCGGGTTCGACGCTCGAGGTGCCCGGAACGCTGATCCGACTCTCGGTCGGGATCGAGCACCCCGACGACCTGCTGGAGGACCTGGACCAGGCTCTGGCCTGATCGCGGGCGGCTCCGGCGGACCCCCGGTAACCGGTCGAGAACCCGGATCGAAGTCTTGGGGAAGTCGCGTTCGGTTCGCGACTCGGGGAACAGCTCGAGGCTGAAGGCCCGGGGGGTCACGTTCGTCACCGATCTCGGTGAGCAAGACTGGGGTCGCTACGCTCATTTCGTGGACCCTGAGGGGAATGAGTTGCAGATCTACGAGGCCAACCCGGGATTCGACCAGTTCGTCCAGTGAAGCCACGTGACGAACAATGGACCTTATGTAAGTTGACACTTACGTAAGCGCAGGCTTAATGTCTTCTCTCCATGGAAGCCGCCATCAGGGCCATCGCGGAACCTCGGCGCCGGGAGATCCTGCGCTTGGTCTGGAACGCGGAGCTTCCGGCGGGCGAGATCGCCTCGCACTTTGAGGTCACCCGGCCCGCGATCTCCCAACACCTCCGGGTCCTGAAGCAGGCCGACCTCGTCTCGGAGCGCAGGGACGGGACGCGAAGGCTGTACCGTGCGCGCCCCGACACGGTGCGCGAGATCCGCTTGTTCCTCGAGCGCTTCTGGGACGAGCGCCTGGCGGTATTGAAGAAGGTCGCGGAGCTCGAGGAGAACAGGAAGAGGGGGGAGGGCCGTGGCACACGCTGACTCGCTCCTGGTCGAACGGGAGGTTCGGATCGCCGCTCGTCCCGAGACGGTCTTCGCCTTCTTCACGGAGCCGGAGAAGATGGTCCGTTGGAAGGGCCTGGTCGCCGAGCTGGAGCCGCAACCCGGAGGCGGGTACCGAGTGACCGTGAACGAGCAAGCCGTGGCCACGGGCGAGTACGTCGAGGTCACCCCGTTCACCCGGGTGGTTTTCACGTGGGGGTGGGAGGGGCACCCGATCGTGCCTCCCGGGACGAGCACGGTCGAGGTCACGTTCGAGCCCGACGGCGACGAGACCATCGTCCGCCTCGTCCATCGTGACATCCCGACGGAAGAAGAAGTGGCGAACCAGGCCAGTGGCTGGGAACACTACCTGGCAAGGCTGGTCGTTGCGGCTGCGGGCGGAGACCCCGGCCCCGATCCGAACGCGGCCATGGAACCGATCTGATCCAACGCACACGGCGCTGGACGAGAAAGGAGGAAGCGATGGGAGCACCGGTCATCCACTGGGAGATCATCTCCCCGAACTCCAAGGAGCTTCACCCGTTCTATGCGGAGCTGTTCGACTGGAAGATCGACGCGAACAACCCGCAGAACTACGGGCTGGTGGACACCAAGTCCGATCGCGGCATCCCCGGCGGGATCGGAGACCCGCTTGAGGGTGACAGCCGAGTCACCATCTACGTCTCGGTCCCCGACCC
>JBKPGU010000131.1:0-3463 GCA_046729535.1 Actinomycetota bacterium | reverse complement strand
CCGAAGAAGCTGTTCTACGAGGCCTCGAAGGTGCGGGTCCGTTTCGTTCGGCTGATCGAATCCGTGGAACGGCTGGCCGGTGCCCGTCCTGGCCCCAAGCTACAAGTTATGTTCCGGGGCATCGAGCCCTTGGAGGTGGCGATCAGAAGGGGGGCTCGGAGGCTGGCCCTGGCCCTCACCGCCGGTGGGGCACTGGTGGCCACCGCCATCACCGCGAGCTCGACCCACGTCGATGCCTGGGTCCCGTCGACCTTGGGCGTTCTGAGCGGCGCGCTAACTGCCGGCCTCGTCTACGACCTGGTGGCGCGACGCCGTTAGCTCGCCCTCGCGGGGCTCGGGGATCGGCTCGCCGAGGTATTCCTCCCGTTCGGCTGCCGTCCTGGGCGCGGCCTTGAACCCACCGGCCTTGAGTGCCTTCAGGAGACGGCGTTCGATTACCGCCGCGATGAGGCTCATCCCGATCGAGAGGACGAACCGCTCGAAGGCCCGGAAGGCCACTCCTCGCCGCTTCCTCCCGTTCGAGGCCCCGTTCCTCCGCGTGCCGTTCGCCCGCCGCTTTGCCATGAGGGCAGGCTAGGAGTCGCCGGTATCTCGCGACAAGGAGGCTCTCCAGATTCGTTCCCTCGTGCCAGCACCACCTTCGGCGGGGGAGCCGGCGCGAAGTCATATTTCCTCAACGATGGCGTCTCTGACCGCCGCTATGGTTGAAAGCAGATGGAGGGACATGTCGCAGTGGCGAATGGTGTCGCCATATCCGTGCGGGGGCTGGCCAAGCGGTACGGGGACGTTGAAGCGGTCGGCGGGATCGATTTCGAGGTTCGGCGGTGCGAGACCTTCGGGTTTCTGGGGCCGAACGGCGCCGGCAAGACCACCACCATCAACATGCTCTGCACGCTGGCGACGCCGACGTCCGGTTCAGCCACCGTCGCCGGATACGACGTCGCATCCGAGCGTGACCACGTCCGGCGGAACATCGGGCTGGTCTTCCAGGACACCACGCTCGATGGCTACCTGAGCGCGGAGCGGAATCTCCGGTTCCACGCCGAGCTGTACGGGGGTCCCGCACTCGGTCCTCGGCGACCGGATGAAACAGGTCATGGAGATGGTGGGGCTCTGGGACCGGCGCAAGAGCCGGGTCCAGACCTACTCCGGCGGGATGATGCGGCGGCTGGAGATCGCCCGAGGGCTGTTGCACGCCCCGCGTGTGCTGTTCCTGGACGAGCCCACCATTGGGCTGGACCCACAGACCCGCGTCTCGATCTGGACCTACATCGCGGACCTCCGCCGGCGCGAGGACACCACGATCTTCCTCACCACGCACTACATGGACGAGGCCGAACACTGCGACCGGATCGCCATCATCGACAACGGGAAGATCGTGGCCCTGGACACGCCCGAGGCGCTGAAGGCCAGCGTGGGGAAGGACCGGGTCCAGATCCATACTGCGGACGACCCCGCGGCCATCACCACGCTCCGAGATCGCTTCGCTGTGGAGGCGGCCATGCACGAGGGCGCGGTAACGTTCTCGGTCCCGGGAGGCGAGAAGTTCGTCCCACGGCTGTTCGCCGAGCTGCGTGTTCCCATCCGCTCGGTCAGCGTGGCCCGGCCCACCCTGGACGACGTGTTCATGTCATACACGGGCAAGACCATCCGCGACGCGGAGGCGGCGAACCCGTTGCGGCAGATGGTCAAGGCGTTCCGGCGACGATGACCACCGAGGCCACCGCCACCGGCGCCATCTCACCGGCCGACGTGCCGGCGCGCGTACCCGCGTCCGCGACGCGCCACGACCTCCGGGCCGTTCGGATCGTGTGGCAGCGAGAGCTCATCCGGTTCTTCCAGGACCGGGCCCGGATCGTCTCGACTCTGCTGCAACCGTTACTGTTCCTCTTCATCCTGGGGACTGGCCTGTCGAGGCTCGCGTCGGGTGGCACCGGCGGGCTCTCCCTTCGAACGTTCATGTTCCCCGGCGTGCTGGCGATGTCGACGATGTTCATGGCGCTGTTCTCGGCGGGTTCGATCGTGTGGGACCGGGAGTTCGGCTTCCTCCGGGAGATGCTGGTCGCGCCGGTTGGGCGGAGCGCGATCGTGGTCGGTAAGTGCCGGGGCGGGGCCACCGTGGCCACGTTCCAGGGGATGGTCGTGCTGGCGCTGGCCGGCGCTGTCGGGGTCCCGTACTCGCCGGTCCTCCTGGTGACGTTGATCTTGGAGCTGTTGCTGCTGTCGTTCGCGCTCACCGCGCTCGGCGTGATGATCGCCGCGCGGATGAAGAACATCCAGACCTTCTTCGCCATGACCCAGCTGTTCTTGCTGCCGATGTTCTTCTTGTCCGGTGCCTTGTACCCGCTGTCGAACCTCCCCACGTGGTTGACGGTCCTGACTCGGATCGATCCGATCACATACGCCGTCGACCCCATGCGTCGCGCGGTGTTCTCGCACCTCCGCGTGTCGCCGTTCGTGGTCCGAACGCTGAATCCCGGCGTGACGTGGGGTGTCTGGCGCGTGAACACGGTGGTGGAGCTGGGCATCGTTGTTCTGCTCGGTCTCGTCATGCTGGGGATCGGGATCGCGGAATTCGCGAGGAGCGACTGAGCGCCAGGACCCAAGAGGGATCTTAGGTGATGTCTCGCCGTTGGAAAGCCACCGCGGCGATGCCGCTCAGCCCGAAGGTATAGATGCTGACCATCACCGCTGCTCCGGTCAGCGAACGGGGGTAGAGCGTGAAGGCGGGGGCATGTCCCTGGATGAAGGTCACCAGGTTGTCGTACAGGAGCCAGGGCTCCCACTTCGGCCGGAGGCTTCGAAGGAGCGGCTCGAGAACGGCCAGGTAGACGAACGCTGCTCCGATAGCGGCCGCGGTGTTTCGGCCGAGCGAAGCGATGGCGAATCCGATGAGAGCAACGAAGGTGCCCACCACGGCCCCTCGGACGCCGAGGCCCAACACTTGACGGACCCACGTGGCATCCACACCGGTGGTTGTTCCTCGAAAGACCGCAGCCGGTGCGAGCGCGGCGACGAGTAAGGCCTGCACCACGATCGCTGCGACGAACGCGAACAGCGCGAGCGCCAGCGCCTTTGCCAGGAAGACGCGGATGCGCCGTGGCTCCCAGGCCAGCAAGGTGGCGACGGTACCCGCATGCCATTCGGCGCCGATGAAGCTGGCACCGATCACCAGCAGCAGGATGATCAGCGGCGGGTTGGTCCCGATGAGGTCCTTGACGTGGGTGAGGTGGAATCTGGGGTCGGGAAGCTGAACGGTAACGACCGTCTCCTTGCAGAACTGAGCCAGCGTCTCTCCCGGCGGGATGGCGCTGGCCGGGATGTGGAAGTCGCCCCGGCTGCACGACGCGATATCCGCCGCGCGTTGAGCTTGCACTTGCTCCTGGAGGATCCCTTGGCCGCCAGGGGTCAATCGATGGGACTTGACGAACAGCGTGATACCCGCGATCAGCATGCCCAGGAC
>JBKPGU010000130.1:0-4828 GCA_046729535.1 Actinomycetota bacterium | reverse complement strand
TTGCATCTACGAGGGCGCACGCATGCTGTACATCCACCCCGACGAGTGCGTGGACTGCGGGGCGTGCGAGCCGGTCTGTCCGGTGACGGCGATCTTCTACGAGGACGACGTGCCGGCCGAGTGGAAGAACTACACCCCCATCAACGCCGAGTTCTTCAACGACGACATCTCCGGGATCGGGTCTCCAGGTGGGGCGGCGCAGGTCGGCCCCGTCGACAAGGACCATCCCTTCGTCGCGAACTTCCAAGCCGGGTAGATCCGAGGCCTCCGAGCCCTCGCACGGCCGAGCGGAGAGCTCGTGCTGACCTCATCCAGATTGTGATGCCTGCCGCCTTGGACCCGCATCTTCCGCCGGGCTAGCTTTTGCCCAAACCGACGCAGGGAGGGGAATCGGCATGGATGCAACAGCGGAGTCCGTCGGAGCGCAGGCGGTCCCTGGATCGTCGGGGAGGCGGATCGCGTTCAAGGTTCTGGCGGGGATCTTCACCGCGGGTGCCCTCGGCGGCCTGTTCGGGATCTCCCTCTTCCTGTTCTGGGGAGATACCACCGACGGCGGCATCCACAAGGTCCACGACATGGGGTACGGAGCGCTGTTCGGCGCCATCCTGGCCACGGGGTTCCTAGTCCAGAACTGGCGGCCGGAGCGAAAGATCTCGGCGTTCTACCAGATCCTCGACGTGGCCGTTGCCACCATCATCGGCGGCGCCATCGCTACTAACGGGTTCACGCTGGGGGTAGGCGTGATCATCCTGGTGGCGTACGGCATCCTGTTCGCCCTGCACCCGTACCGGTCGGCGCTCCTCCGTCCGGAACGGGAAGGGTTCAGTCTGGCCCTCCTGGTCCTCACCGCTCTGGGAGCAGTCCCGTTGATCTCGTACGCGTTGACAGTGGCCAGGCTCCAACGCGACGGCCTCTCGGTCGACCCGCACGTAAGCATGGGCCACTGGGCGCTCATGGCCTCGATGGCGATCGGCATCGTCCTGGTCGGGTTCCTTTCCTCGTTCAAGTTCCGGGGATGGCGGATCACCGCTCGGTCGGCTGGGGTGGCCGCCTTCGCGTACGGGCTGGCGTCCGCGATCTTTCCACACCACGCGGGAGCCGAAGGAACCGGGTGGGCGTGGGTCGCGATGATTGGCGGGCTTGTGTTCATCGGTGCGGCCGAGTGGGAGGCTCGCAGGAGCGAACCGGTCGCCGCATAGCCGGCGACTGCTAGGGCTGAGCGGGAGCGGTATCTCGCGGGGCATCCTGTCCGTCGCCGGAGACCGGAAGCAGGCCGGGAGAGCTCCACTCTGCCGGGAGGTCCTCGCCGGGCCATCGCTTTCGTGATTTCTCGGACAGCTTCTCCATCAGGGCGATGGCGGCCGGGTCCTCGCTTCCCGGGCGGGCCTCGATCACACCGGCCAGAAGGGCCTCGCGCCAGATCTGCTCGCCCCGCTCGGTGCGTATCACGGTGAGGGTCCACCCCTCGTTCTGCCCCATGCCCCCGAACGAGATGTCCGCGTGCTCCGCGGCGAAGTCCGGGCATTTCAGGCACCCCGGCCGGGTGAAGGGCTGGGCTTTCTTCAGCGAGTACACGTGCTCCGCGCCGTCCCTCGTGTAGAACAGGAGCCGCCCCTTGATGTTCACCCGCACGATGTCGTCCAAGTCCAGGCCGAGCTCCTTCTGGGCGATCTCCACGTTCAATCCGTCGTAGGTGAAGGTCTTCGAGCAGAGGAGTCCGAACGTCCAGGCGATGCGCTTGCGCCACTTGTTCACCCGCCGGGCCTCCAAGGCGCCGGTCACGCTGGCCTGGCATGACATCCCCACCAGCGCAACCTTCGACAGTCCCATCTCCGCCGCCCTGACCAGGGCCATCGGGTTGGCGGAGTACGTGTACCGAGACCCGGCGGTGGCGAGGACGCCTTCGATGTCGGTGACGACCGTCGGTTCGGCGTCCCACGGCCGCTCCTCCGAGAGCTTCGACGTCAAGGCTCCGTCGATCTGCCCGGTCTCCAGGCCCCACATCAGCAGGGCGGACACCACCCCGCCGTCCTGTCCCTGGGCCAGGGCCCGTGGGTCGCGGGCCCGAGCCAGGACGACGTCGCGGTTGACCCCGATGACCTCCTCGGGCATCCGGGACCGGCCGAACAGCAGCTGGTCGAGCTCGGGCTCCCATTCCCGGAACCGAGGGCAGGCCCGGGTGCAGATGTCGCAGCCCTTGTCACCGTGGGAGCAGCGGTCCGGGCCTTCATCCATCAGCTGCACCGGCTTGTCGTCCTCGTAGCCGAGGACGTGGAACGGACAGACCACGACGCAAGCGGAGCACCCAGTGCAGAGGCCGGTGACGACGACCTCGTTGTACAAGTCACGCCACTGGGTCTTGTCCGCGGACGAGGGCGACATCCCGGACAGTATAGGTGGGGGTCGAGATCGCTCCCGGGGGCCTTGCTTTCAGGCGTGCCCGGGCCTTGTTAGGCTGCGCCCGGTGGCTCTGCGGGCGATCATCCGTGCTTGACGCTGAATCGGTTCAGGCCGCAGTGCTGGCTGCGGCCGGCGATGTGCAATCGTTGATGAACCATCTGGGCCTTGCCGCTCGTTCCGCGCCGGCGGCGAAGTTCGGCTTCGAGTCGGACCTTCGGGCCTTCCTCCGAAGGGCCCTCCAGTTCGGACAGCCGGAGCTGGTGTCGGTGGAGGCTCCTCTCGGCGCCGCCGGCATCCTGTCGCAGCCGACCGACGTCGTGGTCTCCGCGCGGTCCAAGGTGCCGCAGCTGGGTGTCGAGCTGCAATGGCACCCCCGAGGAGAGGATCACGTGGGGTTCGCCAACGTGGTGGTGGCCGACCTCCTGAAGATGTCGGTGGCGCGAACGAGGAACGCCGTGGAGCAGGGGGTGGTCCTGGTCACTGCTCCGACGCGCTTCTGGCGTTGGATCCCGGGATACGCGGAGGATCGGGTCGGTTACGAGCTCCTCATCCCGAACCCCGATGCACCGGTCAGCACGAAGTCCGATTTCCTGTCCGGAGGCACGTGGGACTTCCTGTTCGAGGCCGGGCTGGACCGGGATCTGCCCGACCGCCTGTGGGCCTCGCTGTTGGCGAGCACCGAGGTCCGCTCGCCCTGGACCGACCTGGAGATGCATCTGCTGGACGTGAAAGGGCTTGGCGCGGTCCAGCCCGTCCGGCGCTAGAGGAGCGGGAAGGCTAGACCGAGAAGGATTCCCCGCAGGCGCACTCGTGGACCGCCTGCGGATTGTTGACCTTGAACCCGCCTCCCAGCATCGCGTCGTGGAACTCGATCGTCGAGCCCTTGACGATGGGAGCGCTTCGGGGGTCGATCAGCACCCTCAGGCCGTGGGCCTCGACCACGCCGTCGTCGGGTTCGGGGCCGTCCTCGAAGGAGAGCTTGTAGGAGAAGCCCGAACATCCCCCCGCCAGGACGCGCAGCCGAAGGTAGGCCTCCCCCCGCCCCTCCCGATCGGCCAGCGAGACGGCCTTCTCCGCAGCCCGCTCGGTCACGCCGACAACCTGCTCCTGGGTCTCGGTGCTCATCGCATCCATGATACGGCCGGACAGCGAGGTCCGCCGGTCAGGCGTCGAGCACGGCCGTTGCCTCGATCTCGACCAGGATGCCGGGGTCGATGAACCCACTCACGCCCACCGTGGTGTTGGCCGGCCGGATGTCGGCGAACACCTCCCCGTGGGCCCTTCCCGCCTCCTCCCACGTCGTCACATCTTTCAGGAAGACCCGTGTTCGAACCACGTCCCCGAACGACCCCCCGGCCTCTTGGAGCGCCTCACCGATGATGCGGAGCGCTCCCGCGTCTGGCCGTACACGTCGCCCGATGCAAGGATCTCGCCGCCCGGGCCGGACGGGGCGGTGCCGCTTACCTCGATCACGTTGCCGACGCGAACCGCCCGCGAGTAGCCCACGACCCTCGCCCAGGGCCGGTCCGCGCTCACCCGCTGTCTGCTCATCGGGACCTCCTCGTTACTATGAGGACAGCGAATGTACCGGCCGGAACGATTCCGAGAGATCCTTCGGCAACTCCTCGACCCCGCTCCGGGACCGGCCCTGGTGAGGGAAGAGGTCGCCGCCGCGGTACTGATCCCGGTGCTGGCCCAGGGGCCGCAACTGCGCCTGGTGTTCACCAAACGGACCGACACGCTTTCCCGACATGCGGGAGAGATCTCTTTCCCGGGCGGCCTGGCCGAGGACGACGAGTGGCCCGCGGCGACCGCCCTCCGCGAGGCCGAGGAGGAGCTGGGCCTCACGCCGTCCGAGGTGGAGCTGCTTGGGGCCCTTCCCCCCGTTCACACCCACGTCAGCGGGATCATGATCGTCCCGTTCGTCGGCATGGTGTGGCGCGATCCGGTGTTCACTCCGAACCCCGACGAGATCGATCAGGTCCTGGAGTTCCCGCTGCGGGACCTGGTGACGGCCGGTTCGGAGCAAGAATTCGAACACGAGGGGCAGCGCTACCACACGTTCGTGTACGACATGGAGGGGCACGTGATCTGGGGAGCGACGGCGAGGATCCTGTGGTCGTTCATCGACCTGTTGCGGTCGGCGCCACTCGAAGCGTCGGAGGCCTGAGGTGGTGGGGGCGAACGGCGACGACGAACGCCCCGAACCGTACCGGCCCGGCGACGGGGAGTTGGAAGCGATCCTGGGCCGTGCCAGGACGGTCGCCGTGGTCGGGCTGAGCTCGGACCCCGAGAAGTACTCGAACGAGGTGGCCGGTTACCTCCAGGAGCAGGGATACCGGATCGTCCCGGTGAATCCGTTCGAGACCGAGGTCCACGGTGAGAAGGCCTACCCGTCCTTGGTGGAGGTTCCCGAGCCGGTCGACGT
>JBKPGU010000129.1:0-5252 GCA_046729535.1 Actinomycetota bacterium | reverse complement strand
ATTCGGTACTTCGAGGACCCGACAACCCGAACATCAGTCCACAGGAGGAGACGGTTCGTCGGTGGTACGTCAAGGCCTTCCTTCAGAACGACCCGTCGTTCCGGGGGCGGTGTCGTACGGGGCGACGGCCACGACCCCTTCCCCGACGGACTCCACTCCCCCGATCGGGTCGGCTTCGAAGGGGAGGAAAGCCCGCAGCAGTACCCGGGGGCCCCCCGGCCTGTGGGCGTGCGTCCCCTACGACTTCGTGAACTCGGGCAACCTCCGCCCGGAGGTGGCCGGCCGGCTGCCTGCACGGAACCTGAAGCGCTACGCTCGAAGCCCCTGCCAACCGGAACGGGTCAACGAGTACACGAGATGCGGCACCCCGCCCCGCTCGGTGCGGCGACACACCCCCATCCCGAGGCGCTCGGCGAGCCGCCACGAAGGTTCGTTCTCCGGGCGGATGAGGGCAGTCAATCGATCAACCCCGACGACCTCGAAAGCGCGATCCCGGCACGCGGCGGCGGCCTCGGTTGCCAGCCCGCGATGCCAGCAGGTCCTGTTGAGGTGGTAGCCGACCTCGACGAATTCCTCCCCGTCCACATCCTGAAGTGTCAGGCCGCAGTCCCCCACCAGCTTGCCGTTCTCCTTGAGGACCAGCCCCCAAAGACCGAACCCGTTCTCGCCGTAGGAGCGCCGGTTCCATTCGATCCAGGCGACCGTCTCCTGCCGTGATTTCGGATGCGGGTAGAACCGCATCGTCTCGACGTCGCCCAGGACCTCAGCGAGCTCGTCGACGTCGGAGCGCAGAAGCTCGCGAAGGAAGAGCCGCTCGGTCTCGAGGATCGTCGTGTCGGGACGAACGGCCGGCGTCTCGGGGCCGCTCACTCGGGAGCGGCGGCCGCTTCGAGCTCTTTCTGCTGCGCCATCTTCTCCGCCTCGGCCACCAGGACCGCGACGATCTGATCCTCGGGGATCCGGTTCTCCCGAACCTCGCCGTTCACGATGAGCTGCCCGTAGCCCTTCCCGGCCGCGATGCCGAGGTCGGCCTCCCGAGCTTCCCCCGGCCCGTTCACCACGCACCCCATGACCGCGACCCGGATGGGAGCCTTCAGCTTCTTCGCCTCCAGCGCCTCGTTGACCATCTTCGTCAGGCGGAGGACGTCGACCACCGCGCGCCCGCAGGAAGGGCACGCCACCAGATCCAGCCCCCGCTTGCGCAGCCCCAGCGACTGCAAGATCCAGTGGCCGACCTTGACCTCCTCGACGGGGTTATCGGTGAGTGAGACGCGGATGGTGTCGCCGATCCCCTCGGCCAGGAGCGTTCCGATCCCGACCGCCGACTTCACGCCGCCCGCCGGCATCGGACCGGCTTCGGTGACCCCCAGGTGCAAGGGATAGTCGACCTTTTCCGCAAGCATCCGGTAGGCATCGATCATCACCGCGACGTTCGAGTGCTTGACGGATATCTTGATGTCGAAGAAGTCCTCGTCCTCCAAGATCCGCGCTTCGTTGAGGGCGCTTTCGACGAGGGCCTCGGCGGTCGGGCGCCCGTACTTCGCCAGGAGATCCTTTTCCAGCGAGCCCGCGTTCACCCCGATCCGCATGGGGACTCCCCGGGCTTTCGCCTCCCGCGCGATGAGTCGGACCTTGTCCTGGTACTTGATGTTTCCCGGGTTGATCCGGAGGCCGTGGATGCCGGCCTCAAGGGCGGCCATGGCGTACTTCCACTGGAAGTGGATGTCGGCGATGACCGGCACGGTGGACTTTGCAGCGATGGCCTTGAGGGCTTCGGCGTCCTCCCAGTGAGGCACGGCGACACGCACGATGTCGACGCCCGTCGCCACGAGTGAGGCGATCTGTTGCAGGGTGGCGTTGATGTCGCTGGTCTTCGTGGTGGTCATCGACTGGACCCGGATCGGCGCGTCCCCGCCGACCTCGACCCACCCCACCTTGAGCTGCCTGGAGTTGCGTCGCCGTCGTTCCGCCATCGCTGTCACCAGTATCCCAGCCCTCGCGCGGCTAACTCCGATGACCCCTGGTCGGCTCGATTGCACGACGATACCGGCCGCCTCGCGGGCCCGGGTGGGAGGCCTCGCCTCGGGCTCGCTCAATCCCCGAACACGTGGAAGACGACCGAACGATCCTTCGGCTCATCGAGCTCGAGGAGCAGCAAGCGTTGCCACTGTCCCAACACTGGCTCGCCGGCAACGACCGGGATGGCGTGCGACGTGGCACCCAAAAGCATCTGCGTGACATGCGACTGTCCGTTGGCGCGCTCGTGGCCCTCTTGCAAGTTCTGCGTGCGCCGCTCCAGGTCGTCGTGGGCGTAGTACACGTCGCCGGGGACGAGCGCCCCCAGCCGGGAGCGAAGGTCCTCCAGCGCTCCGGCCTCCCACTCGTTGATGATCAGGGCACAGGTCGTGTGGGCGCAGAAGGCGACGGCACAGCCCTCGGTGACGCCAGAATCCTTGACTGCCCTCCTCAGCTCGTCGGTGATGTCGACCACGTCGTGGCGCCGCTCGGGCAGCACCCGGATGGTGAGGGTTGCCGATTTCACCCGTCCTCCTTCGACCGAAGCGCCTGAACCCTTCGCACCCCGGGCACGGCCGAGACCGGTACCGGTCCAGGCAGCTCCGAGGCCGACGACGAACCATTTGAGCTCCCGTCGGCCGCATGACCCGTCGGGAGGACGAACAGGAACCGTGAACCCTCCCCGATCCTGCTCTCCGCCCAGATCCGGCCGCCGTGGGCCTCCACCACCGACCGGGCGATGGCCAGCCCGATCCCGGTCCCACCATCTTCCCGCGACCTCGAGGGGTCGACCCGATAGAAACGCTCGAACACGAGCGGGAGGTGCTCGGGCGGGATGCCAGGACCCGTGTCCTCCACGGAGACTTCACAGGAGCCGTTCTCCCGGATCGCTCGAACGGTGACCTCGCCTCCCGGCGGCGTGAACCGGAACGCGTTGTCCACCAAGTTGAAGAGGACCTGATGGAGGCGCTCCCGGTCGGCCTCCAGGGGCGGCAGGTCGTTCGGCACCAGGTTCCGGGCGTGGATCTGCCGATCGCTCCTTGCCACCTCGACCTCGTTCACCACGCGCTCCACGAGTGAGGCCAGCTGGACAGATTCGATCTCCAGCGGGAGGTCTCCGGATTCGAGGCGCGACAGGTCCAACAGCTGATCGACCAGCCGAGACAGCCGTTCGGCCTGCTGGAGCATCACTCCGATCAGCACGGGGTCCGGCTCCTCAACGCCGTCCAGGAGGTTCTCCAGGCGAGCCTGTAGCGCCGAGATCGGGGTCTTCAGCTCGTGGGAGACGTTCGCCACCAGGTCGCGCCGCAATCGCTCCAGACCTTCCATCTCTCCGGCCATGCGGTTGAAGGCCACCGCGAGCTGCCCGACCTCATCGCGTGATCGAACCCGGACCCGCTGCCGGTAGTCCCCTCGCGTCATGGACCGAGCGGCGTGGGCCATGTCTCGAAGGGGTTGGGTCATGCCACGGGCAAGGATCCGCGCCAGGAACAGCGCGATGAACGCGGCGATCGCACCGGCGAGCAGGAGCTGCCACCAGACGCTTCGGACGAAGTCCCCGGTGCTCCGGATGGCTCCGATCAATCCCTCGCCCTCCACGCGGTGGGCGAGGTAGACGGCGCCGATGACGACGCCCGAGCGGGTGATCGGGACCCCCAGGTACTCCTTGTTCCCCAAGACCCCACTGTCGATGTTGCCGCCCAGGGAGCGGCCGACAGTGGAGGGCACGGGGAATCGCCCGACCAGAGGGCTTCCCTCAGAGTTCACGACGACCACGACGTCAGGCCGGTCGGCGATCGCCCGAAGGAGCGGGACCGACGGACGTCCAGACGCGCTGAATCCGAGCGCGGAGATGGTCTGCGCCTCCACCAGCAACTCTCGGAATTGACGGTCGCGTTCGGAATGGCGAACCGCGAACCCGATCCCGATGTACATGACGAGGATCGTCACGGCGACGGCGAACACGATCACCGAACCGAGCTTGACCCGGATGGACGTCAGCCGGTCGAGGGGACGGGTGGACATCAGCACGCCCCGTCCAAGGCGGTCACGGGCCGGCTCCGTCCTCTCGGAACGCGTACCCCACGCCGTGGACCGTTCGGATGAATCTGGGCTCGGCTGCCTCGTCGCCGAGCTTCCGCCTGATCCTTGCGACATGGGAGTCGACCACCCGACCGCCGGCGTAGTCGCGATATCCCCACACCCGATCCATCAGCTGATCCCGGCTCATGACCACGCCGGGACTTCGGGCCAGGGTCAGGAGGATCTCGAACTCCAGGGGCGTGAGCGGAACCTCCTCGCTCCCTTTCAGCACCCGGCGCCGGGCCGCGTCGACGGTCAAGTCGGATCGAACGACCGAGTCGCTCGGGGTCATGTCTTCGATCCGCTGCATCCGCCGGATGATGGCCCGAACCCTCGCCGCCAGCTCCCGCATGCTGAAGGGCTTTGTCAGGTAGTCGTCCGCCCCCACGGCGAATCCCGCCACCTTGTCCGCTTCCTCGGACCGGGCCGTCAGCATCAGCACCGGGATCCATTCCCGCTTCTGGATTTCCCGGCACACCTCCAGACCGTCCATCCCTGGCAGCATCAGGTCCAGCACCACCAGGTCGGGGCGGTCTTCGGCCGCGGTCCGGATGGCCTGCGGGCCGTCGTGGGCCACGCGTACCCGGTAGCCCTCACTGGACAGCCTGGCCCGGACAGCCTCGGCGATGGCCGGTTCGTCCTCGACGACGAGGATGCTCTTGGCGCTCATCCGCAACTCGCCGGCGGCCCTCACCGTACGGTCGTTCCACTCACGGGAACATCGTAGACGGACGAGCCTGATGGGTCGGTCGCCTGGGTGTGGAGAACCTATGGCGCGCCTCAGTAGCAGCCGAGCCCCGCAGCGACGGGGCGGGCAGATCGGGCTGCTACTGGAACGGGTTGGGCAGGGGTCGGACGATGTCCAGATACACCAGGCTCACCACGAACAGGATCATGAAGGCCGCCACCAGCGCCGTGAGGGGCACCAGCTTCCGGACGTCCGGCCTCCGCCGTGCCACCTTTTCATAGGCCAGCACCGCCAGATGGCCTCCGTCGAGAGGGGGCAGTGGGATGAGGTTCAGCATCCCGACGAACACGTTGAACACCACCAGCTCCTCGAACAGGGCCTCCCACAACCCCGCCTCGACGGCCTGGCCGGCGATGCGAGCTCCGCCCACGATGCTGGTCGGATCGTCCACCCGGCGGGGCGCACC
>JBKPGU010000128.1:0-4829 GCA_046729535.1 Actinomycetota bacterium | reverse complement strand
GTCGACCGGGATCGCCACCTGTTCGCCAGCCCGAACCAGCACCGGTGGCGTGTAATAGAGACGGAGCGTTCGACCCGGGCGGTTGGCTGAGAGAAGGTGGGCACGAAGGCCTCGGCCGGCCACCGATGCACCGGTCGACCGCATCGCTCCGACAACCGAGAGCGTCACCATCGCTCCCGCCACCCCGATCGTTACCGCGCGCGACAGCGCGCCCCTACGAACGAGCGCCATTGCGGGCACCTCCTCGGGAAGGACCGACGATCCCGAAGGGAAGGCGCGGGAAGGTGGTCCCTGCGAAGGAGGCGGACCAGAACGGAGGCGTCAGATTAGGGCAGCCGTACGGGCGCTCGCATCACCCGACCAACCGAAATGACACCGCGCGGCGGGTGATTTCCGGGGCACCGGCGCGGCGGTTGGAGGCTCCTCCTACAACGACGCTCGCTGGCCCTCGCCGAGCGCGGCCTGACCTGCCGCCAGTCGCGCGGTCTCCACCCGGAACGGCGAACAGGACACGTAGTCCAGCCCGATCTCGTCACAGAAGACCACCGAGGCCGGATCGCCGCCGTGTTCGCCGCAGATCCCCAGATGCAGCTCGGGATTCGCCGAACGGCCTCCCTCGACGGCCATCTTCATCAACCCCCCGACCCCGGGCCGGTCGAGGGTGACGAAGGGGTTCGCCGGGACCAGCTTCCGCTCCTCGTACATCCCCAGGAACTTCCCGATGTCGTCCCGGGAGAAGCCGAACGCGGTCTGGGTCAGGTCGTTGGTGCCGAACGAGAAGAAGTCTGCCACCTCGGCGATCTGCCGGGCCACCAGTGAGGCTCGGGGAAGCTCGATCATGGTTCCCCACAGGAGGTGAAGCTCCACGCCTCTGCGTTCCAGGACCTCGTGCGCCACCGGCTCGAGTTCCTCGCGCATCTGGCGCAGCTCCTCCTGGGTGGCCACGAGCGGGATCATGATCTCCACGTCGGGGTTGCCGCCGGCCTGGACCCGGTCGCACGCAGCCTCGACGATGGCTCGGACCTGCATCGCATACAGGCCGGGCTTCACGATCCCCAGTCGGACTCCCCGAAGCCCCAGCATGGGGTTGTCCTCGTGCAGCTCCTCCACCTTCCGCAGGATCTGCTTCGCCTCGTCCAGCGGGATCTTCTCGTCGCGGATGATCACGTCACCGTCCTTCCGCTCCTCTGCGATCGCGACCGCGACGGCCAAGTCGACATGGTTCGGGAGGAACTCGTGCAAGGGCGGATCGAGCAAGCGGATCGTCACCGGGAGGCCGTCCATGGCCTCGAGGATGCCGACGAAGTCGGCTTTCTGGAGCGGGGTCAGCGCGTCGTAGGCCTCCTGCTCCTCCTCGCGGGTCTCGGCGAAGATCATCTTCCGAACGGCCGCCACCCGCTCCTCGCCAAGGAACATGTGCTCGGTCCGGCACAGCCCGATCCCCTGTGCCCCGCGGGCCCGGGCGTTCGACGCCTGATCCGGCGTGTCCGCGTTGGCTCGAACGCCGAGGCGCCGCGCCTCGTCGGCTCGCTCCATGAACGACTCGAACGCCTTCCAGATCTTCTCCCGGCGGGCCTCCTCATCGCCCCTGACGGCGCGAGCCAGGGGCGGCTCGTCCAGTTCGAGCTGCTTCACGTACACGGTCCCATCGGTCCCGTCGATGGTGATCCAATCGCCCTCGGAGACCGTCGTCCTGTTGACGATGAACTGCCGGGCCCCCCGTTCGATCCGGATCTCGTCCGCGCCACACACCGCCGGAATCCCTTCGCCGCGGGCGACCACAGCGGCGTGCGAGTTCGTCCCCCCCGCGCTGGTCAGGATGCCCTGAGAGCGGATCATCCCGTGGTAGTCGTCCGGGGTGGTCTCGCGGCGGACCAGGATGACCTTCTCGCCCCCTTCGGCCCACTCCTCCGCGGCGTCCGCTGAGAACACCACACGCCCCACGGCCGCGCCCGGCGACGCGTTCAGGCCGCGCGTGGCCGGCTTCTCTTTCGACTTCAGGTCGGTTCGGATAACCGGCTTGAACAGCTGCTCCAGGCGGTTGGCATCAAGGCGCAGCAGCCCCTCGTCCCGAGAGATCAGCCCCTCCTGCCACATGTCGAACGCGATGACCGATTCGGCGAGCGCCGTCCGCTTGCCGACTCGGGTCTGGAGGAGCCACAGCTTCCCTCGCTCGATGGTGAACTCGATGTCGCACATGTCGCGGTAGTGCTTCTCGAGGGTCTCCATGCCCCGCCGAAGCGCGTCCCAGGACTTCGGATCGATCTTGGCCAGGTCGGTGAGCTTGAGGGTGTTGCGGATGCCGGCCACCACGTCTTCACCCTGAGCGTTGGGCAGATAGTCGCCGTATGGCTCCTTCTCGCCGGTGGAGGGGTCGCGGGTGAACGCGACGCCGGTCCCGGAGTCCTCGCCCATGTTGCCGAAGACCATGGCCACCACGTTGACCGCCGTTCCCAGGTCGTCGGCGATCTTGTTCTGCCTTCGGTAGGCGATGGCCCGGGCGCCGTTCCACGACTCGAACACCGCCTCGATGGCCCGCTCGAGCTGCTTGCGAGGGTCCTGCGGGAACTCCTCGGAGGTCTCCCGCTTGACGATGCCCTTGAACTCCTCGGTCAGCCGAAGGAGGTCGTCGGCGGTGAGGTCGGTGTCCTTGGTCCCCTCACCCTTCTTCGCCTTCGCCTCGTCAAGCTTCTCCTCGAACCGGTCGGCCTCGATACCCAGGACTATCTTGCCGAACATCTGCACGAACCGTCGGAAGGAGTCCCACGCGAACCGCTCGTTGCCCGTCTGCTTCAGCAAGCCCTGGACCGAGGTGTCGTTCAGCCCGAGGTTCAGGACGGTGTCCATCATCCCGGGCATGGAGAACTTCGCGCCCGAGCGGACCGAGACCAGCAAGGGGTCGGCATCGTCGCCCAGCCGCTTGCCCATGGCCTTCTCGAGTCCCTCGAGGTGCTCTTCCACCTCAGCCATCAACCCATCGGGAAAGCGGCCCTGCTCGAGGTAGGCGAGACAGGCCTTCGTGGTGATGGTGAACCCCGGAGGCACGGGAAGCCCGATGTTCGTCATCTCGGCGAGGTTGGCGCCCTTCCCGCCGAGGAGGTCCTTCATGTCCTTGTTGCCTTCGCTGAAGTCGTAGACGAACTTCGTCCCCTCAGATGACATGCGAACCTCCGGTCGGCGCGGTTTTCGGCTTCAGTCTAACGAGATGGCTGAGGTGCCTTGCCCTCTCGTTCTCCGCCTCTCCTGGCCCGAGCGCTTCGTTTATTCGAGGCTGGACCCCGAAACGGCCACCGTCAGCCGATCCAGCGTCTCCTGGTCCGATGCGAACATCACCCTGTCGGACTTGCCCGAGGCCGCAAGCACGGTGCCCGGTTCGTCGCCCAGCCAGTCGTCGACACCCTGCGCGAACTCCGAGGCGTCGCGGTCGGTGTCCCAGGTCGTGTCCATGACCACGGCCGTGTGCCCATCTCCGTCCGTCCACGCCCGATACTGCCCGCCGTCCCAGCCGGCCGCGGCCGACTCGGCGCTGGTCGCGGGGAGACGGAGCCCCAGCATCAGCAGGAACCACCCCTCGCCCACATCCTCGAACTCCAGGTCCTTCCATCCGGTGCCCAGCTTCGGACCGAAGTCGGGGACGTTGACCGTGACGGGCCGGTCGGTGGGGTACTTCTCGGGATGCAGGATCTGTTCGGTGGACGAGGGCGGATCCTGGAGGGCCTGGTCGACCGACCGTTCGCCGCCCCTAGCTTGGAGTGCCTGGACGAAGGTACGGCCGGGCACGTAGGGCCAGGTCAGCAGGTTCTGTACGAACGGCGGGACCGTTCCCGGAGGTGGGGTGAAGTCGGAGGCCTCCTCGTCGAACTCGGTGATCTCACTGGGAGTCAGGGTCTGAGCCGCCCACTCGATAGCGGTCTCGGTGGCATCGCCCTCGCTGAGCGCCAGGAACGCCTCCACTCTTTCGTCCTGGCAGGTCCGGTCCAGCCGGCTCAGCCGAGCCAGATCGAAATTCTGATCCTGCAAGGCATGGGTCACCTCATGTGCCAGGACGAACCGCTGGTACGGGGTGAGCTCGGCGCTCCCGATGATGACCAGCCGGCCTGCCTCGTCGTCGTAGAACCCGATGACTTGCGACGAGTTGAAGTCCTCCACGGCCTGGCGGAGCTTGGTCCCCTTCGGGATCACCCCGATGGCGATCCAAGCCTGTTCCGTACGTGCCGCCTCAGCGTCGGGGAATCCCTCGTCCAGCCCCTCCTGCAGCATCCGCGCGATCTGAGCCTGGTTCACCGCCTCGGCGGCGAGCGGATGTCTGAATCGCAGCCCCCGGACCTGCTCGACCTCTTGGGCCACCTTGGCGATCGGCGGGGGCAACTCCTCGGTGGGGACCTTCGGCGAGGTCTGGCTTCGAACCCTCTGGCACGGAGGGCGTGGCCCCGAAAGAGGAACCCCACCCGTTCCGGTGCTGCCGCTAGCGGAGGGCTGCGGGGTTCGCCCGCCGACGACCTTGACCTTCTTGGCGATGCACGCGCTTGAGACCAACGCGAGCACCAGCAAGAGCGCCAGCAGGGCCGTCCCCCGCCTGGACATCAGCGTTGGTCCCTCATCCGGACCGCGACCAGCGTGCACAGGACCGCGCCGAGCGAGTACGCCAACGAGAGCCACGCGCCTAGAGCATTGGCCTCGAGCTGCCCGACGACGACCGCAGCCACCGATCCCAGAAGGAAAAGGAAGCCCGCGGCGAACACGCCGATCGCGGTGGCCTTCAGCTACAGCCGCCCTTCCAGGTAGTCCGCGAGCTTGTCGATGGCAACCCGGTCCTGGGCCATCGAGTC
>JBKPGU010000127.1:0-19339 GCA_046729535.1 Actinomycetota bacterium | reverse complement strand
GCCCTGGACTGGGGAGCGCGGGTTACCGGCGCCACCGTCCACCTGGTCGACGAGGAGGTCGACCACGGGCCGATCGTGTTGCAAGAGGCGGTCCCGATCCTGCCCGGCGATGACGAGCGGTCCCTCCACGAGCGGATCAAGGAGGTCGAACACCGGCTGTTCCCTCGGGCGGCCAGGTTGCTCGCCGAGTCCATGCTCAAGATCGAAGACCGGCGGGTCCACATCCTGGACGATCGGTGACCGAGGCTCTCCCGGTTCGACGGGCGTTGCTGTCCGTCCACGACAAGACGGGGCTCGCGCCCTTCGCCGCCGCGCTTTCGACTCGCGGGGTTGAGCTCGTGTCCTCGGGGTCCACGTCTGCCGCACTGCGCGAAGCCGGCGTCCCCACCGTCGCCGTGTCGGACGTCACGGGATTTCCCGAGATGCTCGAGGGTCGGGTGAAGACCCTGCACCCTCGCATCCATGCAGGCATCCTGGCCGACAAGCGGAAGGCCGAGCACCTGGAGGCGCTTCGAGAGCACGACATCGCCCCGTTCGACCTGATCGTGTCGGGGCTGTATCCGTTCCGGGAGGCGGTGGCGGCGGGCGCTGCCTTCGGCGACGTGATCGAGCAGATCGATATCGGCGGGCCCACGCTGATCCGCGCCGCAGCCAAGAACTTCGAGTCGGTCGGGGTCGTCGTGAGCCCCGAGGCGTACGACGACGTCGTCGAGGAGCTCGAGCGCCTCGGAGGCTTGTCCCGCCAGACGCGGCTGCGGTTGGCCCGGGTGGCGTTCGAGCACGTGGCGGACTACGACGAAGCCATCGCCGCGTGGTTCGGCCGGCTGGGGCTGCGGGAGGAGGAGCTTCCCTCCCGCTTGGCTTCCGTCATCAGGCGGCGGGCCGAGCTGCGATACGGAGAGAACCCCCACCAGCGGGCCGGGCTCTACGCGGAAGGCGACGGTCCGGGCCCGCTCGGGGGCGCTCGCGTGTTGCAGGGCAAGGAGATGTCGTTCAACAACTGGTTGGACGCCGAGGCCGCCCGGGCCGTGGCCGGTCTGTTCGACCGGCCGGCGGCGGTGATCGTGAAGCACCACAACCCGTGCGGGGTAGCGGAGTCGGCCACCCTGGCCGAAGCGTACGGTCGCGCCCTGGAGAGCGATCCCGTCTCCGCCTACGGCGGCATCGTCGCCTTCAACGCAGAGGTGGACCGGGGGGCAGCCGAGGCCATGGCCGGCGTATTCACGGAGGTGGTGGTGGCGCCGGCGTTCGCCCCGGACGCGCTGGAGGTCTTGGCCCGGAAGTCCAACCTGCGCGTGGTGCTCGCCCCGCTCCCCCGGCAGGGCGGACTGGACGTCCGCCCGATCGACGGTGGAGCCCTGGTCCAGGACGCCGACCGAATCGCGGAGGGCGTCTCGGACATGAAGGTGGTGACCTCGGCCCAGCCCACCGAGGAGCAGTGGGACGACCTCCTGTTCGCCTGGAAGGTTGCCTCCCGGGTGAAATCGAACGCCATCGTCCTGGCGTCGAACCTGGCGACGGTGGGGGTGGGAGCAGGGCAGATGAACCGCCTGACGTCGGTCGACATCGCCGTCCGCCAGGCGGGCGAGCGGGCTCGCGGTTCGAGCCTGGCCTCCGACGCCTTCTTCCCCTTCCGGGACGGCGTGGACCGTGCCGCGGAAGTGGGGGTGGCGGCCCTCATCCAGCCCGGGGGATCGGTCCGCGACGAGGAAGTCGTGGCGGCCGCCGAGGAGCGTGGCATCCCCATGGTGTTCACGGGGCGGCGCCACTTCCGCCACTGAGTCCCATCGGGGGGGCGTCCGGTCCCGAGCTTCGATCGCCAGCCGGTAAGGTGAACGCGTGACCGCGAAGATCCTCGACGGCAAGGCCATCGCGGCGCAGGTCAGAGTCGAAGTGGCCGCGCGCGTCCAAGCGCTGGGCCGGCGAGGGGTGGTGCCGGGGTTCGTCGACCTGCTGATCGGCGAGGACGCCGCCTCGGCCACGTACGTGCGGATGAAGAACCGGTCGGCTCACGAGCTGGGGATGCAGGCCTTCGACCGACTGCTTCCCGCCACGGCCGCGCCGGAAGAGGCGCTGAGGATCATCGAGGAGCTGAACGCCGATCCCAAGGTCCACGGCGTGATCGTCCAGAGCCCGTTGCCCGCCGAATCGCCCATCGACATCTTCGATCTCCAGCGGGCCATCTCGCCGGAGAAGGACGTCGACGGGCTCCATCCCGAGAACCAGGGCCTCCTGGCGATGGGGCGTCCACGGTACGTGCCGGCGACGCCGGCGGGCGTGGTGGAGATCCTCCGTCGGGAGGGCATCGAGGTCGAGGGGCGCCGGGTGGTGGTGGTCGGTCGGTCCAGCCTGGTCGGTCGCCCGCTCTCGATCCTGCTCTCGCTGAAGGAGTCGGGCCTGAACGCCACCGTGACGCTGTGCCATACCGGAACGAAGGATCTCGGCATCGAGACCAGACGGGCCGACATCCTGATCGTGGCAGCCGGGCGAGCCGGCTCGGTCACCGCCGACATGGTCACGCCTGGGGCCGTGGTCATCGATGTGGGGACGAACAAGGGGACGGACGGGAAGCTGACCGGAGACGTCGATTTCGACCGGGTCTCCAAGGTGGCTTCGGTCATCACCCCGGTGCCCGGCGGCGTCGGTCCGATGACGGTCGCCATGCTCCTGGCGAACACGGTCCGCGCGGCAGAGCGAGCGGCCGATGCGGTTGCCGCCCCACGATGACGCTGCGGTCGGAGAGCCGGCTGGAGCGCCTCCTGCACGATGGGACGTTCGCCGTGACCGCCGAGGTGGTGCCCCCCAGGAGCGCAGACCCCGAGGCCGTCCGGGTCCAGGCTCGAGGCCTGGTGGGATACGCGGACGCGGTCAATGTCACGGACAACCCGACCTCGTCGGCCCACATGTCCTCCCAGGCAGGATCGGCGCTGGTCGTGGCGGCCGGCCTGGAGCCCGTCATCCAGCTCACCTGCCGTGACCGCAACCGCATCGGGCTGACCAGCGACCTCCTCGGGTCGTGGGCCCTCGGGGCCAGGAATGTGCTCTGCCTCACGGGGGACCCCCCCAGCGTCGGAGACCATCCGGACGCCAAGGAGGTCTTCGACCTCACGGTCCTCGAGCTCATCCGACTGGCCGCCGCTCTCCGAGCCGAGGGGCGCTTGCTCTCGGGAGCGGTGATCGATCCGCCCCCTCGATTCTTCATCGGAGTGGCCGACGTCCCCCTGGCGGACGGGTACAGCTTCGACCGGCTCGAGCAGAAGGCCGACGCGGGGGCCGACTTCGTCCAGACCCAGATCGTGTTCGACGTCGAAGCCTTCGAGTCGTGGGCCGATCAGGCAAAGGCCCGGGGGATCTTGGAACGCATGTTCGTCCTGGCCGGGGTGGCCGTCCTTCGAGGCCCCCGGAGCGCCCGCTACTTGGGGGACCACCTTCCCGGCGTCCTGGTCCCGGACCGGATCATGCGGCACCTTCTGGATGCCGGACCCGACGCTGAGGCCGAGGGTGTCCGCCTGTCGGTTGAGGTCGTTGCCCGGCTGAAGGCCATCCAGGGGATCGCCGGCATCCACGTCATGGGCCTCGGAAGGATGGATCCGGTGCGCCGGGTCATCCAGGCGGCGGGTCTCCTCCCGCGCCCGGCCGCCGCCTAGCCGGCGAGGCATCAGTGGCGGCCGAGGCCGGACGCGTTCCTCTGAGGCAGGTTCTCCTGTACTGGGTGACCGCCCCTTTCCGCAAGATGTGGGACTCGGACGACCCGATGGATGCCTACGGCCTGGTCCACATGGCCAGCGCAGCCGGCGACGCCCTGGTGGCCATCGCGTTGGCGGATTCGGTGTTCTTCTCGGTTCCGGTGAGCGAGACCAAGCTCAAGGTGGCGCTGTTCCTAGGGCTGACCATGGCCCCGCTGGCCGTGGCCGCGCCCATCCTCGTTCCTCTGCTGGATCGAACCCCGTTCCGGCGGGCCCTCTCCTTCGCGTCCGCGGCCGGAAGGGCCCTCGCCGCGGTCTTCGCCGCGTCGAGGTTCTCCTCGTTGCTGCTGTTTCCCCTGGCCTTCGCGGTGCTGGTGCTGTCCCGGGTCCATGCCATCACAAAGAACGGCCTGACGATGGCCTACGCGCCGGCGCACGAGGGCCTGGTCCGCGCCAACGCGCGCCTGGGCCGGATCGCGGTCGCGGGCGTGGCGCTGGCCACCCTGCCCGGCCTCGCCGTGCTAAAGCTGGGGGGAGCCGGCAGCGTGCTGTACGTCTCCGGCGGCGTCTACGCGATCGCCGCCCTCCTGGTGCTCCGCCTTCCCGAGCCGGAGATCCCGCACGTGGCCGGGGAGGTCCAGCCGAGAGGGCGGGTTGTTTCGCTGACCACCGCGGCGGCGGGGATGGCCGGATTGCGCGGAGCGAGCGGCTTCCTGCTCTTCCTCATGGCCTTCGCCCTCAGGGGCCGGGGCTACCCTGCCTACTGGTTCGGCGTCCTGGCCGGCTGCGCGGTGGTCGGCGGTTTCCTTGGCGACGTCGCCGCGCCGAGGTTGCCCCGGGCCCTTCGCGAGGAAGTGGTGGTGTTCGGCGCGCTCCTGGCAGCCGGCGTCGCGGCTTTCTTCGCCTTCGCCGCGTTCGAACTGTGGGTCCTGGCCCTCTTCGTCGGCCTGGTCGGTATGGCCACCGAGTTCGGCCGGCTCGCCTTCCAGAGCCTGATGCAGCGCTCGGCGCCGCTGGGGGCTCACGGGCGGGTGTTCGTTCGGTACGAGGTCCTGTTCCAACTGTCGTGGGTGGCAGGAGCCTTCCTGCCGGCCGTCCTCCAGATCGCCTTCCGACCCGGCGTGCTGATCCTGGCCCTGTTCTATCTGGCGCTGGGCGTGACGTATCTCCTTCGTTCCTTCCTGTCGCGGAGAAGGATCGAGGATGGGTAGGAACGGGAAGGGCCGGTCGCGGGACCGGCCCTTCCCATCCTGGCATGACGGGCCCAGCCCGTCGCTGGTGCCTAGGCCGCCAGGAACGCTGCGTTCACGATCCCGGCTCCGTACACCTCGGAGTTGACGATCGGGGGGCCTCCGAAGTGGCAGTAGCCCGTCGGGCACGTGCCCCCGGTCCGATCGCCGCCAGACAAGTCGGTGGCGCTCAGCCCGGGCGTCGCGTTGGCCTGTGAAGGCATCACCGCGTTCGCCTTCATGAGCGAGACCAGGCTGCTGGGGCTGATCCCCGGGTTGGCGCTGAGGATCAACGCCAGAACGCCGACCGCCTGCGGGGCGGCCATCGACGTGCCCTGGATCGTCGTGTAGCACTGGTTCTTCGGGAACCCGGCCGTGCTGTTCAGCTTGAAGCAGTCGATCTGCGTGGCGAAGTTCGAGGTGATGCCGAAGTCCTCGAAGTCCGTGAAACCGTCGGCCGTCGTGTACGGCCACCCCGGCGTGCCGCCGCGGTCCGCATTGGGGACGTTGAACTTGCGGGCTCCGCCCCCGCCGCGAGCAAGGCAAGGACTGAGACCAGCACGGCCGGTCTCAGGAGCCTTGGATGGTGCATGGGTTCCTCCCTTCTCGGTTGCGGAAGGTGGCGCTTCCCTGGGTTACCCGATGGGGCCGCACGGCCGGGGGACGCTACCCCGGCGCGCGAGGGGTCGTCAAAAGCCGGTCAGAGGGTTCTCCACCCCTGTGTGACTACCTGACTGAGGCTAGTCCGGGTCGGTGCACCCGAAGGCTCTCCCGGATCGGCCTGGTAAGTACTGGCGAGCGCGGGTTGTTGGGGCACTAGGCCGGACCAGCCATCACGAGTCGAATTGCTCGATGATGCCTGCTTTGCTTGACCAAGCCCGAAATGCCTATTTGCCGTCCCCCAAGAATGCCTAGTACGGTTCACCCCCGCCGAAGAAGGGTACGGCTCGTTCGTTCGGCGGCGCCTTCAACGGGCCTGGGGCGCCGAGGAGCGCGGCGAGATGGCCCCGCTTCGAACCGACAGGCCGGCACGGGAAGGGGGATGCATGCGCAAGGGCAGAGGTCTTCTCGTCGCGCTTGTCGCGGCGCTGACGGCGAGTGGAGGGGTCTATACAGCCGCCGTGGCAGCGGAGGATACGGGATCGGTCCGCACCATCAGCGCCTTGCGCGTTGTCTCGTTCCCTTCGGGGTCGTCGCAAGGAGCCGACGGGCTAAGTTTCCCTGAAGGCCTGCGGTCCGGCGACGAAGCGCTGATCCTGCAGGGGCCTTCAACGGGGACCGGTGGTGGCGGCCATTTCAGCCAGAAGGTCAACCGGAGCCTGTCGGCGCATCCGGCCAGCCGTCGCGCAGCACCCGACCCGACCGTCACCTCCGCCAGCGTGGGCACCACCCTGGCCAGCTTGGGTACCAGCTTCAACGGCCTCACCCACCGCGACCAGCGCCTGGCGAACGGAGGGAACCAGTTCTCGATCGAGCCTCCAGACCAGGGGCTGTGCGTCGGGAACGGCTTCATCCTGGAGACTGTGAACACCGTGCTCCGTGTGTACAACACCAGCGGGAGCCCGCTCACCAGCCCCATCGACCTCAACACCTTCCTGGGGTATCCGGCGCAGTTCAACCGGACCACCGGGCTGCAGGGGCCGTTCGTGACGGACCCGCACTGCTACTACGACGCGGGGACCAACCGCTGGTTCCACACGGTACTGACCATAGATGTGGATCCCGTAACCGGGGAGTTCTTGGGGCCGAACCACATCGATCTGGCCGTCAGCCAGTCGGGCAATCCGACCGGGGATTGGAAGGTCTACAAGATCCCCGTCCAGAACGACGGCACGGAGGGAACTCCTGACCACAACTGCGAGGGCGAGGGGCCCGAGGGTGGGGCCTGCATCGGTGACTACCCGCAGTTGGGAGCCGACGGGAACGCCATCTTCGTCACCACCAACGAGTACTCCCTGGTGACGCTGACGAACGCGTCGTACACCAGCGCCAACATCTACGCCATCTCAAAGAGCCAGCTCGCGTCGTGGGCTTCGACCCCGACCCTGGTCCAGTTCGAAACGAGGGACGCGTTCAGCGACCCCAACCAGCCCGGATTCACTGTGTGGCCGACGAAGTCCGTCGGGACCAACTTCGCCAACGTGATGGGCGGGACCGAGTACTTCTTGAGTTCCATGGCGGCGGAGGAGTCACACGGCAACGGCCACAGCACCAGGCTCGGCGTGTGGGCCGTGACCAATACCTCCTCGATCAACAGCTCTCCTGCCCTCCAACTGAAGAAGAACCTGCAAACCGTGGACGAGTACAGCGTGCCGCCGCTGGGGCAGCAGAAGAGCGGTAACAACCCCCTGGGTGAGTGCGTGAACGATACTCAGATCGTTATCCAGGGGCTGGGCAGGGGGTGCTGGCGGCTGTTCTTCGCCGCCAACCAGGAGCCGGCGCACAACGAAGTGCTCCCGCCCCTGCTGGAGTCGATCGACAGCCGGATCCTGGGGACGTACTTCGCCAACGGGAACATCTGGGGCGTGCTCGGAACGGGCCTCTCGGTCGGCGGTCAGCTTCGGGCCGGTGTGGCGCACTACATCGTGCATCCCAGCTTCGATGACGCCGGGAACTTCCTCGCCTCGATAGTGAGCCAGGGTCAGTTCGGCCTGGCCGGACACGACCTGCTGATGCCGTCCGTAGCCGCCACCACCAACGGAAGGGGGATCATCCCGTTCACGGTGACGGGCTCGAGCTTCTACCCGTCCGCCGGGTTCACCACGCTCTCCGCGACGAGCGGTGTTGGGGACGTCCAGGTGATCTCGTCCGGCGCTGGGCCCGATGACGGATTCACCGGATACAAGGCGTTCGTGGGGGACATCTCCCTCGGCGCCAGGTGGGGAGACTACGGGATGGCCGTAACGGTGGGCAAGGACATCTGGGTGGCGTCCGAGTTCATCGGCCAGACCTGCACGCTGTCGCAGTATCTGGCCGCTCCGATCGGAAGCTGCGGCGCCACCCGCACGTCGCTGGCCAACTGGTACACGCGGATCTCCAAGGTCACGCCGTAGCCCGCTAGTAACGAACGTTCGAGGGCCGGCCTTGGGGCCGGCCCTCTGCGTTTCTGGTGCTCCCGAGAAGTGTCTCCGAGGGGCCGGCGGGGAGCTAGTCCCAGACGCCGTGTTCGATGCGCCGCAGGCGCTTCTCGCGGACGAGTTCGGACGCCTCCACCAGTTGCTGGAGGGCGTCGGGCTCGTTGAGGGCTCCGGCCAGAACGCCGGCCAGGTCGCGTTGGGAGAGGACCCCGACCAGCTTCCCGCCGTCGACCACGGGGAGGTGCCGGATCCACCGGTCGGCCATGACCTTGGCTGCCGCGCGGAGCGACGTTCCCGGCCCCACGGTCACCACGTCCTTGGTCATCACCTCTGCAATACGGGTCTCCTCCAGCTTCACGCCCGTGGCCACGGCCTTCAGCACGTCGCGCTCGGTGATGATCCCCACCAGGTCGTCGCCCTCCATCACCAGGAGGGAGCCGGTCTGCTGCTTCCACATCTTGCGGGCGGCCTCGGCGAGCGTGTCGTCGGACTGATCGAGGACCGCCGCGTTCGTCATGATCTCGGAGACCCTCATGACGCCGCCTCGTGGTCACGTTCCTCGATCGGGACGTACTGCTGGTCCCGGGGACCGATGTACTCGGAGTCCGGCCGGATGATGCGGTTGTCGGCGTACTGCTCACGGACGTGGGCGGTCCACCCGGAGGCTCGAGCCGCCGCGAACATCGGAGTGAACAGATCGATGGGAAGCCCCAGGTCGTACAGGAGGCTCCCGGCGTAGAAGTCGACGTTCGGCCTTAGGCCCTTCTCCTCGAGCACCACCCGCTCCACTTCGCGAGAGATCTCGTACCACTTCGGCTCACCGACGGCCTCGCCGAGCTCCCTGGACCGCTCCCGGAGGATGGTGGCACGGGGGTCGTCCACGTTGCGATAGACCCGGTGGCCGAACCCCATGATCTTTTCTCCTCGGGCGAAGAGATCCTTCACGTAGCGTTCGGTTCGATCCGGCTGGTCGATCTCCTGCAGCATGCGCATGGCCAGCTCGTTCGCCCCTCCGTGCAGCGGGCCCTTGAGCGCGGCGATGGCCGCGGTGATGGCCGAATGCATGTCGGACAGCGTGGAGGCGACAACCCGGGCCGTGAACGTGGAGGCGTTCATGGTGTGGTCGGCGTACAGGATGAACTGGATGTCGAAGGCCCGGGCCGCTTCCTGGGAGGGCTCCTCCCCAGAAAGCATGTACAGGAAGTTGGCGGCGTGTGGGAGCTTCGGGTTCGGCTCCACGAGGTCGAGGTCTCGGCGGTGCCGGTCGTAGTCGGCGATGAGGGTGGGGATCAGCGAGATCAGGCGGATCGCCTTGCGGTAGTTCGCCTCCGGTGACTGGTCCCAGCCGTCGGGATCGTAGGCGGAGGCCGCGGAGACCGCGGTCCGGAGCATGGACATCGGCGAGGTCTGCTCGGCCAGCGTCGGCATCAGATCGCTCACGAAGTCGGCTGCCTCCCGGTCCTCGACCATCTGCTCCGTGAGGTCGTCGAGCTCGCTCTGCGTGGGGAGGCGCAGGTTGTGGAGGAGGAAGACGACCTCCTCGAACGTGGAGCGCTCCGCGAGGTCGTCGATCGAATGTCCGACGTACCAGAGCTTGCCCAGCTTGCCGTCGATATCAGAGATGGCCGTCTGGGCGGCAACGACGTCGGCCAGGCCCTTCTCCGTCGTCATAGGCAACTCCTCACCAGGAGGCTTCGAGCCTCGATTTTACCAAGGAGTAGGTTCTGCCCGTTCCGAGGCCGCGGAGGGGCCGGAGCCCCCGCCGGCTGGTCGGCTAGCATGTCCCGGGCTTCGAGCCGCACCGCCGCGCGAGGAGAAGATCCGGATCATGGCCTACAAGGCGACGTTCATCCCCGGCGACGGGGTGGGACCCGAGCTGTCCGAGGCGACCCGGAGGGTGCTGGAGGCGACCGGGGTCGAGTTCGAATGGGACGTCCAGGAGGCCGGGGCCGACGTCATGGAGAAGTACGGCACCCCGTTGCCGGAGCAGGTGCTCGACTCCATCCGCACGAACGGCGTGGCCATCAAGGGTCCCATCACGACCCCGGTGGGGACCGGGTTCCGCAGCGTCAACGTCGCGCTCCGCAAGGAGCTCGACCTGTACTGCTGCCTGCGGCCCTGCAAGTGGTATCCGGGCGTGCGGTCCCGCTATCAGAACGTCGACATCGTGATCTGTCGGGAGAACACCGAGGACCTGTACGCCGGCATCGAGTTCGAACAGGGGTTACCGGAGACCCGCAAGCTGATCGACTTCATGGCCGAGCTCTCCGGCAAGCAGATACGGGAAGACTCCGGGATCTCGATCAAGCCCATCTCGATCAGCGGCACCCAGCGGATCGTTCGGTTCGCCTTCGACTACGCGCGCAAGTATCACCGGAAGAAGGTCACGGCCGTGCACAAGGCGAACATCATGAAGTTCTCCGATGGCCTGTTCCTGTCCACGGCCCGCGAGGTCGCCCAGGACTACCCGGACGTCCAGTTCGAGGACCGCATCGTCGACAACCTGTCGATGCAGCTCGTCCAGCGGCCCGAGGAGTACGACGTGCTCGTCCTGCCGAACCTGTACGGCGACATCATCAGCGACCTCTGCGCGGGGTTGATCGGCGGTCTTGGCGTGGCCCCGGGAGCGAACATCGGGGACGACGCCGCCGTGTTCGAGGCGACCCATGGGAGCGCCCCCAAGTACCGCGGTATGAACAAGGTCAACCCGATGGCCATGATGCTTTCCGGGGTCCTCATGTTGCGCCACCTGGGCGAAGTCGCGGCCGCCGATCGCCTGGAGTTCGCCCTGGCCGCCGTCATCGCCGAGGGAGAGTCCCTGACCTACGACATGAAGCCAACCCGCGACGACCCCACGGCCGTCGGGACCAGCGAGGTGGCCGACGCGGTCATCGCGAAGCTGACTTCTGCTTCGAGCTGACGGCAGGCGATGCCCAAGGCGACGAGTGACGCCTCGAGTCCTCAGCTCACCGCTTTCTTCACGAGCGCGGCGATCTTCTTTTCGTCGGCGGCGGTCAACTCCTTCAGTGCGAAGGAGGTTGGCCACATGGCGCCTTCGTCGAGGTTCGCCGCTTCCTCGAAGCCGAACGTCGCGTACCTCGAGTTGAACTTCTCCGCGCTCTTGAAGAAGCAGACGACCTTGCCGTCCATGGCATAGGCGGGCATCCCGTACCAGGTTTTCGGCCAGAGGGCAGGCGCGGTTGCTTCGACGATCGCATGGAGCCGCTTGGCCATGGCGCGATCCGGTTCCTTCATCGCGGCGATGGCCGCGAGAAGATCGCGTTCCCCCTCCGCTCTGTTCTTGCTCGCGCGCGCTTCTGCTTTCAGCTCGCGGGCGCGAGCCTTCATCGCGGCTCGTTCGTCCTCCGTGAATCCCTTGGACGTCCTGCCGGCCGCGGTGGTGCGCTTGGCGGACCTCTGCGTGTCCTTCATTGCAGGTTTCCTCCCCTCCGAGTCTCGATGGGGACGACCCTCATTCTAGGGAGCCGCCGGGGCGGCAGCTTCTCCGAAACTGCTCCGTCGTGACCTGGGTGAGCCGATGCTCGGTGTCGCGACGACGTTGAGCGCGGGAGCGGGGGGCACTCATCGGTCCTGGAGCAACCCGAGGACGTTGCCGTCCGGGTCGGTGACGGTGGCCACCAGTCGGCCCCCACCGACGTCGTGCGCGGGCTCCTTCACGGTGGCACCCGCGACGGTTACCTCGGCCAGCTTCGCCTCGATGTCCGGCACGTGCCAGTAGGCCACCGGTGAGGTCATGCCCTGCGGTCCACCGCCCGGCACCAGCCCGATGTGCTGGCCCGCGGCCTCAAAGCCGACGTAGTAGGGCTCGTCGGTCTGCGCCGGTACGCCGAGCAGGGCGGCGTACACCGCCTTGGCCCTCGCCAGGTCGGACACGGGATGCAGCACGGTCTTGATTCCCTGGGTGGAAGAGTCGGTCAAGTTCACTCCTTAGGTAGTGGTGGTGATTTAAAAGGCGGTCATGCTAGCTGCGGCTCGGTGACCGGCGCTTCTCGATTCCTGATCGGTCTGGTCACCTGTTTCGCCACCCGGGACGGCATCCCCGCCGTCGCATCAGGCTCACGCGCTCACTGGTTCCTGCGCCTGCCGGACGGCTCAGCGCAGCTCCTGGATGCGGATCAGATTGCCCGCGGGATCGCGGAAGGCGCAGTCGCGGACCCCGTACGGTTGGTCGGTCGGCTCCTGGACGACCTCGGCGTCGCCGGCCTGCAGCCGCTCGAAGGTGCCGTCGAGGTCGGTCGTGGCCAGGTTGATGCTGGCGAAGGTGCCCTTGGCCATCATCTCGGCGATGGTGCGACGTTCGTCGTCGGTGATGCTGGGGGTGGCGGCCGGCGGGTACAGGACGATGGACGTGCCGGGTTGGTTGGGGGGACCGACCGTGATCCAGTGCATCCCGCCGTATTCGACGTCGCCCCGGACCTCGAAGCCGAGGGTGTCGCGTTAGAAGGCCAGGGACGCGTCGGGGTCGTCGTGCGGGAGGAGGGTCTGGTAGATGGTGATGTCCATCGCGGTCAGATTAGCTGCGGCTCGGCGAGTGGCGCTTCTCGATTCCTGATCGGTCTGGTGACCTGTTTCGCCACGCATGGCGGCATCCCGGCCGTCGCCCCCGCCGCGTCGCGCCGGTAGGTGCTGGGCGGCACACCGACCAGCTCGGTGAAGCGGGTGCTGAACGTGCCCAGCGATGAGCAGCCGACCGCGAAACAGACCTCGGTGACGCTGAGGTCGCCACGACGCAGCAACGCCATCGCGCGCTCGATGCGCCGCGTCATCAGGTAGCCGTACGGCGACTCGCCGTAGGCGAGCCGGAACTGGCGGCTGAGGTGCCCGGCCGACATGTTCGCGCCACGGGCGAGCGCCTCGACGTCCAGCGGTTGCACGTACTCCCGGTCGATCCGGTCGCGGACGCGGCGCAGAACCGCGAGGTCGCGCAGGTGCTGCGCCAAGGCGGGTCTGCTGGTCACCTGCGAGATCTTACCGGCGCGCCGGAGTCAACTAGCTCGCCCCGCGTTGATCCGACTTCGGCAGGTCCTTCGACTCCGTAGGATTGCCTCCGCAGCGCGCGTCTCGCGCGTCGCTTCGAGCCTGGAGGATTTCATGCGGGTGACGGTGGTGGGGAGCGGATTCGTCGGCGCCACGGCGGCCATGCGGGTGGCCCAGAAGGGATTGGCCGACGAGGTGGTCATGATCGATATCGTCGAAGGCCTGCCCCAGGGGCTGGCCCTCGACATGAGGGAGTCGGCGCCCATCGAGGGATTCGAACCCGTGGTCCTCGGGACGAACGACTACGCGGACACGGCCGATTCGGACGTGGTGGTCGTCACGGCGGGACTGCCCCGGCAGCCGGGGATGAGCCGGATGGACCTCCTGGAGAAGAACGCTGGGATCATCCGGGACGTGGTGGGGCAGGTGGCGAAGCATTCGCCGTCGGCCACCCTGATCGTCGTTACCAATCCCCTGGATGAGATGACGTTCCTGGCGTCGGCGGTCAGCGGGTTCCCCAAGGAGCGGGTGATGGGCATGGCCGGGGTGCTGGACTCCTCGCGCCTGCGATATTTCATCGCGGAGGAGCTGGGAGTCTCGCCGTCGAAGGTCGAGGCGATGACGCTCGGTTCGCACGGCGAGGCCATGGTCCCTCTCCCGAGGCAGGCCACCGTGGACGGGCGGCCGCTGAAGGACCTCGTGGAAGAGGAGACGCTCGAACGGCTGTTTCAGCGGACCCGGGATGCCGGGGCCGAGATCGTGGCGTTGTTGAAGAAGGGCAGCGCCTACTACGCGCCCTCGGCGGCCATCGCCCAGATGGTGAACGCCATCGCCGGCGATACCAAGGAGACGCTCCCGGTGTGCGCCTGGTGCGCCGGCCAGTACGGCATCTCCGAGGTGTACGTCGGGGTCCCGGCCCGATTGGGGCGCGGCGGCGTCGAGGAGATCGTCGAGTTGGACCTGAACGAGGAGGAGCTGGCCGCGCTCCGGGGGGCTGCCGAGGGCATCCGGTCGAAGTGCGCGGACCTGGCGAGCGTCGGAGGGTCGGCATGACCGGTCGTTCGCCCGGGCCCATCTCCCTGGAGAAGGTGGCAGCGTCGATCGAGGAGCCGTGGGTGCGCACCGACGTCACGGCGGTGAATGATTCCGTTCTTCGCATGGTCCGGCTGCGCGGCGACTTCCCGTGGCACCATCACGACGAGGACGAGCTCTTCCTGTGCTGGTCTGGCGTGTTCCGGATCGAGCTCGAGTATCGCCACACCATCCAGCTGTCGGCCGGCGAGCTGTTCGTGGTCCCTCGAGGTGTCCGCCATCGCCCGGTGGCAGACCAGGACGCCGTTGCCGTCCTCCTGGAGCGCCCCGAGACCAAGCAGTACGGGAACTGAACCCGAGGTCGACCATGGCGTGCCAGATCCGAACCGCCGAGGCCGACGACCTCGACTCGATCCTCGAGCTGGTGGGGGAGCTGGAGGCCGCGCAGGCGGCGTGGCGTGTTTTCATGGCGCGGGCCACGCTGCGCGACGAGACCCGCGCGCGATACGCAGCCGCCATAGGTGAGGACGGCCCGGACCGCCTGTGGGTGGCCGTCGTCGGCGAGGCGGTGGTGGGGACCGCCCATGCCCACGTCCACGTCCCGTCGGCCGTCTCCGACGAGGCCGCGGTCGAGCTCGATGGGGTCTTTGTCCGGCCGGGTCTCCGAGGTCAGGGCATCGCCCGGCGGCTGACGGCCGAGGTCGCCCGGTTCGCCCGTGACCAAAGTATCCGCCGGATCACGATCAAGGTCTTCGCCCGGAACCAAGACGCCCTCGTGGCGTGGGAAAGGCTGGGGTTCGAGCCTCGGATGGTCCAGATGACCGCCGCGGCCGAGGACCTCCTCGAGGATGCGGGGCCGGGGCGCGCCTGAGGTCGGCGTTCCGCGGTTCGTCAGCCATAATCGCCGGGCCATGTTGCAGGTTCGAGACGTCGCCGTCGAAGCGGGAGGCCTTCCCATCGCCCAGGGCCTCTCGTTCTCGTTGCACGCCGGCGACAAGGTGGGGCTGGTCGGGCGGAACGGGGCCGGCAAGACGTCCCTGCTCCAGGCGCTGGCCGGCGAGTCCCAGCCGGCGAGCGGCGCGATCCTTCGTCGAGGGCGCCTCGGCTACCTCCGCCAGGACCCGCGGCTGCATCGGCGCGATGCCCACCTGACCGCGCTGGCTCACATCCTGGACGGACGTGATCTAGCGGCCGGGGCGGAGCGGTTGGAGAAGCTCCGGCTGATCGTCGAGGAGGCTCCGAGCGAACGGAACGTTGCGCGGTACTCGAGGGCCGAGGAGGAATACCGGAATGCCGGGGGCTACTCGGCGGAGTCCGAGGCTCGCCGGATCGCGGCAGGATTGGGGGTGGCGCCCGATCGCGTGGACCTCCCCATCCGGGTGCTCTCGGGTGGCGAACGGCGGCGCGTCGAGCTTACGCGCATCCTGTTCGCCGGGAGCGACCTGCTCCTGCTGGACGAGCCGACCAACCACCTCGACACCGACGCGAAGGCGTGGCTGATGAAGTTCCTCGCCTCCTACCGGGGGGCGCTTCTGGTGGTCAGCCACGACCTCGTGCTCCTGGATCATTCGATCACCCGGATCCTGCACCTCGACGAGGGGGCGTTGGTTGAATACAAGGGCACCTACTCGCGGTACCGGGACGCCCGCAGGCGCGACCAGGAGCGAACCACGAAGCTGGCTGCGCGCCAGCAGGCTGAGATCAAGCGGTTGTCGATGCTGGCCGAGTCGATGCGCCACCAGACCGAGAAGCGGGCCCGGAAGGCGAAGACGTTGGATACCCGTGTCGAACGGATGCGGGCCGCGGCGGTGAAGGCGCCGCCTCGGCAGCGCAAGGTCAACGTGCGCTTCCCCGACCCCCCGCACGCGGGCAGGCACGTGCTGCGGGTGGAGGGCCTGGCAAAGAGCTACGGGGGCCCGGTCGTCTTCGAGGATGTCACCTTCGGGCTGGAACGAGGCGAGCGTCTGCTGGTGATCGGCCTGAACGGAGCGGGAAAGACATCTCTCCTTCGCATCCTGGCCGGGGAGTCGGGCGCCGACCTGGGCGAGGTTCGCTTCGGGACTGGCATTTCGATCGGGTACTACGCGCAGGAGCACGAGGGCATCACCCCGGGCGTCGACGTGATCTCGCACATGCGAGCCGCTTCGACCGTCCCCGACCAGCGGCTCCGGGCGCTCCTGGGGATGTTCGGCCTCACCCAGGACGTGGCGTTCCAGGACGCGGGGACGCTGTCCGGAGGCGAGAAGACGAAGCTGGCTCTGGCACAGCTGGTCGCGGGCCGGCACAACCTGCTGCTGCTGGACGAGCCGACGAACAACCTCGACCCGCCGTCTCGGGAAGCCGTGGCCCACGCCCTGGCCGGGTGGCCGGGGTCCATGGTCCTGGTCAGCCACGACACCGCGTTCGTCGAGGCCCTCGAGCCCGACCGGGCGCTGATGATGCCGGACGGCGTCGAGGACTTCTGGAGCGAAGAGCTCCTGGACCTGGTGTCCCTGGCCTGAGAGCGTCGCTTGGCCGCGGTGGAGGCCAAGGGCGGGAACTCTGTCGGGCCAAGGGATCGGTTGGCGGGCGGATCGCCAGGGGGTAATCGCCGGGGTGCTACCGCGAGCCAGCCATCATGCCCCCGTGAGCTCATCACGGATCGCAGCGGCTGCCGCCTGACCGCTCGCGATCGCCGACTCCGCATACTCACCGCCTAGGTAGTCGCCGACCAGGTGCAGTCGTCCAAGCGGCCGCTCGAGCGCCGGCTGCAACGCCGCGCGACCGGGCGCGACGTAGGGCAGCATCCGCGGGAGTCGAAGGAGCGTCGTCTCCGTCACGATGCCGCGCGCGTCGGGGTAGAGGGCGTAGAGATCGCCCAGGAACGCGGCTTCGATCTCGGAGTCGGGGCGCTCGAGCAGGTTGAGCGCGCCGCGGCCGCTCCGGTACACCATCAAGCTTCCTCCGGGCTCACGCGTGGCGCTTCGCGGTCGAAGCACGTTCGCGATGTTGAACAACATGCTAAAAGCGCGGTTTGGTGTCGCCAGCGCATAGAGGCCGTCCCACGGCATCGGAGCGGTCTCACCGGTCATGATCGCCAAGACGACCGACGGCCCGTACGGGATGCCCTCGAGTGCCGTGCGCGTGTCCGCGGGCAGGTCCTCCGCGATGCGGGCAGCGTCGAAGGCCTTCGTCGCAAGGACAGCGTGCCGCGCGAGCAGCTCGTGCTCGGAGCCTTCCTGCGCGTATCGCACGCGGACGAGATCACGTTCGGTGGAGACAGCGCGTACCACCGCGCCCGTCGTCACCCCACCGGGGATGCCGGCGGCCATTCCGTCGATCAGCAGCTGCGGTCCTCCGACGATGTTGCGAGACAACCCCTTCGCGGCGTTCCAGACGAGCGAGAAGTAGCCGGCGCCGTGTCCGAACGCGATCTCCTCGGGCTCCGCCGTCGATCTGGTCACCGTCGCCCGAAAGAGCGCGTCCACGTCCGGGGGGAGCGGACCGAGCCACCCCGCGAACGTGCGATCATCGCCATAGGAGAGAACGCGAGCTCGCGTCTCCGCCGGGCTCTCCCCGGGACGAGGAGTTGACGTGCGCTCGTAGGCCGAGACCGCTCGACGGAGTCGAAACCAAGCGCGCATCAGGGTCAGCCGCTCGCGGAGCTCGAGCGGCAAGCGGAAGGGATAGAGCTCCGGGCGGCCACCGGCGACGATACGACCATTCAGTTCCACGGCCACGAGTTCGCCCGGCACCTTGGCCAGCTCGACACCGACCTCTTCCGCGACGTGCCACGTCGCGGATCCAGGACCGCTGAAGACGTGCGCGCCGAGGTTCAGCCAATACCGGCCACGAGGTTCGGAGCGCACCCGGCCGCCGATCCGCTCCGACGCCTCCAGCACGACCACGTCGAGGTCCCGGAGCCCCCAGGCTGCTGCCAGGCCGCCGATGCTGGCGCCGACGACGACCGCATCCCGCGGACGGTCGCTGTCGCGCGCTCCCGTCACTCAGAGCCGCCGCGCGGGATCGAAGGGGCTGAGCTCCGGGGCACGGCGTCCGTTTGCTGGGCCCCAAGAACGCTTTCGGGAGCGCAAGCGCAGATGTTCCCCTCCAGCATGAAGTACGGCAACCTCCGGCGCTTGATGGTCTCGACGACCCCTGGATCGGCGATGTGATCCAGGGCGGGCACCTTCCCACGGCTCGTGCCAGTCGGGCAGGGCGTCGATGTAGGCGTCGATGCGCGGGTCCTTGGTGAACGTCATGCTCGCCACGATATCCAATCGGCAATCGCACGGCTCCCCACTTCGACTAAGCTCGCCGCGTGGCTGGCCAGGACAGTGACCGACCGGGTCTGAGCGACTACACGCGGCAATTCTTCACGAACTGGAGCGAGTACGACGCCCCGATAGAGCGGAAGCTCTGGCTTACGTTCAAGAACCGGTCACGAGCGCTCGCCAGGACCGTGGGGCCGCCGTTCAGCGGCTGTTGCGGCCACCATGGCGAGCCAGGCTGTTGACAGGGCAAACGGCAGCGCCCCGGTCGGGGCGCCAAAGGACCGCAGGGATCCCAAGGTCATCAGCACGAAGACGGCGACCATGAGCACGACCACTGACGCCCGCCTCTAGAGGCCTTTCCGTACAGATCGCGCCGCATCGGCGATCGCTTCCGCCGTCTGCATCGTCGAGGCCGTGCCACCCAGGTCGCGGGTTCGAACCGAGCCCTCGGCCAGCACGCTCGTGACCCCCTCGCGGACCGCGGTGGCGGCCTCAGCCTCGCCCAGGTGGGCCAGCATCATCGCCGCGGACAGGATGATGGCGATGGGGTTGGCGAGACCCTTGCCGGCGATGTCCGGTGCGCTCCCATGCACCGGCTCGAACAGCGCGTACTCCCAGCCGAGATTCGCCCCCGGCACCACCCCCAGGCCCCCCACCAGCCCGGCGCACAGGTCGCTGACGATGTCCCCGTAGAGATTGGGGAGCAGCAGGACGTCGAGCCGCTCGGGTTCGGTCACCAGACGGAGGGCCAGCTCGTCCACCTGGCAATCTTCGAACCGGATGGCAGGATGCCTTGCGGCCACTTCCCGAGCCGTGTCCAGGAACACCCCGTCGGAGAACCGCATGATGTTCGCCTTGTGGCCGACGGTGACAACCCTCCGGTCGTTCCTGGCCGCGTGGTCGAAGGCGAACTCCACGATGCGGCGGGTCCCCGAGATGCTGATCGGCTTCACGGTGACCCCGGCGTCCCACGCGATCTCGAAGCTCGACAGGCTCCGGACCAGGTCGCGGAGCGCCTCGAGCTGCTTGCCGGCCACCATGAACTCGATCCCGGCGTAGAGGTC
>JBKPGU010000126.1:0-7990 GCA_046729535.1 Actinomycetota bacterium | reverse complement strand
GGTCGTGGTGGACGGTCCAATACCTGATCCGCCGCTGCGCCTGGCACATGCTCGACCATGCGTGGGAGATGTAGGACCGGGACCTCTCCTGAGGTGCCGGAGCCCCGATGCACCTAGTCGAGGGACGGCTTGTATGGCACGAGAAGGCGTCGTACGGGTTCCGGGTGCAACACTCCCGTACCACTCGGAAGGTCGGTGGCTCGCGGTGCCTGGTACTGGTATGACGCCGCGTTCTTCCCGAGGTACACCCGGCTGACCTACAAGCTCTACGACCAGAGCGGCCACCTGCCGTTCGTCGAGCAGCCGGAAGAATTCACCGCCGACCTTGTCGACTGGGCGGCCGCGCTCGAGCCCTGACGTCAGGCGCTCCCTCGCAGTGGCCGCGAGATTAGGCCGTGACGTTAACCGGCGCCCAGACCACTCGTGGTGGCTCTCCCGACCCTTCAGGTGACACTCGTGCACGCTCGCCCAACAATGGGGTACCCGCCTTCCTTCGCGAGGGAAGAACTGTTCAGGCCGATTTGGGAGCGATTTGGGAGCGAGTGACGTTCCACAGGCGAAAAACGGTTCCCAGCGGTAGAGATCGAGCCCCCTGACCTGCGGAGATGACCCCGACCTGCGAGGGTGCAAACGACTGGGTTGCTCGGCGGGCAAGAGGTCAGGGGTTCGACTCCCCTCAGGTCCACCTCAATCGCGCCTCTTCAACAGGCGTCATTCCGGCCTTCCTGCTCGACGGCGATGCTGCCTCTGACGCGTTGGCTCGACCTGATAGACCTCTTCGGTCGTGAACGCCCCTCGCCGGCTTCGGATCAAGGCGCGCGATTCTCGGTGCCGGACGACCTCGTACACGATGAGCACAACGCAAACGGCCGCAACGAGACCGAGGGCCACGAGCGCTGGCACCCGTGTGGCGACGGGAAGTAGGCCGAACAAAAGGACAGTCGCGACCGGTCGGCCTCGCCCGAAGCCAGCGCCGACCCGCAAACGGAGGACGACGTGGGCCAGGAAGTAAAGGGCGACCCCACCGAAAAGGCCGAGAGCTGGGACGCTCTGAAGCGAACCTCCGACGTCGGCAAGCGTGGTCTTCAGACCGAACGCGAACAGGACGATGCCTCCCACCATCGGCAAGTGCAGGTACGAGAAGGCGTCTCTCGCGAGGACCGCGCGCCGATCTCCGGTCGTCTCCGCCAGCCTTGCCTGGGCGGCGTAGGTGAACCAGTCGAAATACGACCACCACAGGCACGCGGCGACGGTGATCCCTAGGAGCGCGGCCGTGAGCACACCGGCGTCGAGCGGGAGCCCGGCGGCGCCGACGCCGATCGCCACGATCGATTCGCCGAGGGCGATGATGATGATCAATCCGAAGCGCTCGACGAAGTGCTCGGGCGAGATGCGGAATCCTCGCATGCGGCCCAGGAGCGGAACGAGGTAGAGGATCGCGAGCGCCATACCCCAAAGCGTCAGTTGCGCGGTGCCGTCGAGGAAGCCGGCGATGATCAGCAGGATCGGAACCACGGTTGAGGCAGGCAAGGTCCTCACGAGGGCGGCTAGCGACTCGCGGTGGCCGCGCACAGCGATGGCGGACAGCACGAGGTGGAGGAGCCTGACGACCAGATAAGCCACTCCGAAGATCACTCCGTCACGGCCGAAGGCGCGTGGAGCTGCAAGCGAGACGACTAGCATCGCGGCGATCGCGGCGAGCACAGCCAGGCGGACGACGCCTTCCTCTGGATCGAGGGTATTCGTGAGCCAGGCGTACCCGGACCAAAGCCACCACAGCGCGCTGAGCAACAGCAGACCCCGGAGGAGCCCGCCCCACGTCGGGTTGCGTGAGAGGAAGGTCGTCACCTGGGTGATGGCGAAGACCACCACGAGATCGAAGAAGAGCTCCAGCGGCGTCACCCGCTGGCCGCGCTCGGTTTGTCGATCGCCCATACGGACCCCCGCTCACCATAGTGACTCAGCTCGTTTCGAGCACGAAGTCCGCCTAGCGAGATCGCTTCTTCAACGAGACGTCAGCACGACCAAACCCGAGTCGGAGCCTCCGGAGCAGCTGGGCGTTCAGGGCCACCACGATCGTGGACACGCTCATCAAGACCGCGCCGACAGCTGGGGCCAGCGTGATCCCCGCCCACTCGAAAACGCCTGCCGCCAGCGGCAGCGCGAAGAGGTTGTAGCCGGTGGCCCAAGCCAGGTTCTGAACCATCTTTCGGTAGGTGGCTTGCGACAGCCTGACCACGTCGATCACGGCCCGAGGGTCGTCCGAGACCAGAACGACCCCAGCCGACTCGATGGCAACGTCCGTCCCTGCGCCGATGGCGACACCGACGTCGGCCCTCGCCAGCGCCGGCGCGTCGTTGACGCCGTCCCCGACCATGGCCACGACCTTCCCCCGGCTCTGAAGGTTCGCCACCGCTTCGTCCTTGCTCTCGGGCTGTACCTCGGCGAAGACCTCGTCGATGCCAAGTTCGGCCGCCACTGCGTCGGCCACTTCGCGTGCATCGCCGGTGATCATCGCTACTTGGAAATTGCGTCTCTTCAGTTCGGCGATCGCCTGCTTCGACTCTGGTCGCACCTCATCAGCCAGCGCCAGGGCGCCGACCACGAGCTCGTCCTTGACCACGTGGAGGACGGTCGCCCCCCGCTTCCGCCACTCCGCGATCCTCGACGCGAGCTGCTGCGGCGGGTCGAGTGAACGCTCGCGCAGCAGCGAAGGGCCGCCGACCGCCACTCGGCTCCCGTTGACGTCGGCCTCGACACCCCGCCCCGTGAGCGAGCGGAAATTCCTCGCCTGGGGGACATCGCTCGCGTCCTGCGCCGCTCCGACGATGGCCCGCGCCAAGGGGTGCTCGCTGTCGGCCTCAACCGCCGCGGCCAGCCACAGTACCGACCTTGGATCGCCATCCGACGTTGCGACGTCGATCACGGCAGGCTTCCCGGTCGTGAGGGTGCCGGTCTTGTCGAACAACACCACGTCGACCTGGCGCATACGCTCCAAGGCCAGCCGGTCTTTGACGAGGATGCCGTTTCGAGCCGACAGGGCGGTCGAGATCGAGATGACGAGTGGGATGGCCAGGCCCAGGGCGTGGGGACAGGCGATCACCAAGACGGTCACGGTTCGCTCCACCGCGTTCTTCTGATCGCCGAGCAGCGACCACACGAGGTAAGTGATGACGGCGGTGGTGCTGGCGACGTAGAACAGGACCGCCGCCGCCCGGTCGGCCAGGGCCTGGGCCCGGGATCGCGATTGCTGAGCCTGTTCGACCAGGCGCCGAATGCCGGCCAGTGCCGTATCCTCGCCGACGGCCGTCACCCGAATCCGGATCGCCGAATCCGTCGCCACGGTTCCGGCCACGACCCGATCGCCGGCAGATTTCGCGACCGGCCGCGATTCGCCCGTGATCATCGATTCGTCCAGTTCCGCCTCGCCCTCGACGATCTCGCCGTCCGCGGGCACCCGCGACCCTGAGCGAACGAGGACGACGTCGCTCTTGCGCAGAGCACCGAGGGCTACTGTCTCGACCCCGGATGGGGTTATCCGTTCGGCCTCATCGGGGAGGAGCGCGGCCAGGGCTTCCAGCGCGCCGCTGGCCTGCCCCACCGCTCGCATCTCCAGCCAGTGACCGAGCAGCATGACTGCGATCAGGGCGGCCAGCTCCCACCAGAAGTCCAGATCTACCGCGCCGAGCTCGGTTGCCCAGCTCGCGACGAAGGCCACCGAAATGGCCAGGCCGATCAGCAGCATCATCCCGGGCTGCCTCTGCCTCAACTCGCTGACGGCGCCGGTGAGGAATGGCCACCCGCCGTAGAAGAAGATGACGGTGCCGAGGATCGGGGAGACCCAACTACTGCCGGGGAAACTTGGAGCCGCGTAATTCAGGAGCTCCTGGAACATCTCGCTGTAGACGACGACCGGGAAGGTCAGAACGAGCGTCCACCAAAATCGGTCGCGGAACATGGCGGCGTGATCGCCGTGACCCCCGTGGCCGCCGTGACTGCCGTGGGCACCGTGGGCACCGTGGGCACCGTGGGCGCCTTCGTGGCCCGTGGCCTCGTCGTGATGGCCGGGACCGTGGCCGTGCATCGCGCCGTGGTCCATCTGATGCGTCGCCATCGAGTCCCCCTCGTTCATGACTTGAGCAGGCGCTCGACTGCTGCGGTGGCATCGCCGATCGTCGAGTCGGCATCCCCGCCATTGGACAAGCTCTCGGCCACGCAGTGGCGGATGTGATCGTCGAGCAGCCGGACGGCGACCTTCTTGAGTCCCGCCGTTACGGCCGAAACCTGCGTGAGGATGTCGATGCAGTAATCATCTGCGTCGACCATTCGCTGGAGGCCTCGGATCTGACCCTCAAGCTTTCTGAGGCGCGTGATCACCTGATCCTTGTCTTGGTAGTAGCCCCGCATGCAGGCTCCCTCCCTTCGATCCTCAGTATACCCCCCGGGGGTAGTTCCGGGCGGAGCAGTAGAGCCCTTGAAGGAAGACGGGCGGACCCGCCCCGGGGGGAGCTAAGCGCTGCAGGTGTATCGAAGGGCTAAGCGTGTTCGGCGGTAAGGGTCCACCGCACGAAGCCGGAGATGTCGTAGGTCGTGACGCTCCGAAACTCCACCTTGACCGTGTGGGCGCCGCTGCTCGCTTTGGTAGCCCACGTGAACGACGCCGTCTGGCCGGATTGATCCTGGATGTTCCGTTTCCCCTCGTTCGTCGTGAACCGGACGGCGCCTGGGGACAGGACCGCGCCGTCGAGCAGGATACGGACGAGCGTGGCTGCATAGTGGGTTCCGTCGAACGTAGCGCCGGAGTTGAAGTCGTTGACGTAGGCCTGCGCATCGAATCGCACCACCAGCGGACCACTGCCGGTGTTGACGTTCATCGACGTGACTTGCTGCCACGTCCCCGACGGCGTTTCGAGCTTGACGTTGGAGGTCTGAAAGTCGACCTTCCCGATGGGACCGCCTCCGCTGCCCACTGTACCGACCACCCCCCTGTCCACGGACCACGAGCCTCGACGAAATGACACTACTCATCCGGAATGAGGCGTCAAATCCGGCGCAGGATAGGTCACCCCGGGGCGTCGGCCGCTTCGAGAAGGCTTCAATGGCCTCCGGTGCGAGCCAGTCCAGCGTGCAGCGTGTGCAAGGCCAGTGTGGCATTGCCCAACAGCTTCGCCTTCTGGCGCATCTGATCCAGCAGGCGGTCGCTCGCCTTGCCGTAGATGTCGATCCTCAACAGGGTCAAGAGCTCGGAAAGCCTCTTGAACTCGGGGCCGGCCACCTCCATGTGGAACTCCATCGAGGCCGAATCCGGGTGGACCTGCAGAACGGTCATCTTCGTGGAGTCGTCGTTGAAATACACGCCGTACAGGAGGGGCTGGGTCTCGTTCGCATCGACGAATTCGACCAACCTCTTCATTGCCCGCTTGAGCTCGTCGAGACTTCCCTGATGGATTCTGGAGACATCGATCGACACTAGGAACTTCGACATGATCCTCACCCTCCCCCTGTCATCACCGCGGGAACGTGAGCCGGCTTCACACTATGGAAGCCCCCCGCGCCTCGAGCGGAGAAAATTGCCCATCTCGGCCAGGGTAGTGGAGTCGGGGCCTCTCCTGGTCGATACTCCTCGAAGCAGAGCGGGGAGAAGGAAGACCCGAGATGGACTACTACGATCGGCACTGCTGGAGATGCGGAGCGCCCGCTCACCCGGACATGAAAGGCCGCGTCCTCTGCGCGAGCTGCCGATTCTGGATCGCCGTTGGACCTCTCCCAGGATCCGGGAACCGCCATCCCATGGAGTGGTACTTGACTCATTGCTGGCACTGCGAGGAAGCGGAGGTTCCGTCCCACGACGACCTCGGGCTCTGCCGATCGTGTGTGAGCGCCATCGGGGAGCTCCAGGCATCCTGAGCAACCCTTCGTACCTCCGGGCGCTGCCTCGTCCCTTCGGTCGCTAGGATGATGCGCTCAGCCGGTCCGCGGAGGTTCGATCCTTGCCGTCGTCGAAGAGCGTCAAGCGAACGCCGTCCGAAGACGCGGCCACTCTGGGCGAGCCGAGCTACGTCTGGCGCTCGGGCCAGGAGCGCCGCCTCCAGCTGATCCGCCGATACGTCCCGCTCGAGGGGAAATGGATCCTCGACGTCGGATGTGGCATCGGGATCTACGTGAAGCGGTTCCGGGACTTCAGCCCGCACGTGTACGGCATCGACGTGTCGGCCAAGCGCCTTGCCGAGTCGACCATGCCGAATCTGGTGGCGGCAGCCGGCGAAGCCCTGCCGTTCGGCGACGCGACCTTCGACGTCCTGGTATTCAACGAGGTCATCGAGCACGTCAAGGATGACCGGCAGACCATCGAGGACGCGCTGCGGGTGCTCCGGGCGGGCGGGCACATCGTGATCTATGCACCCAACCGGCTGTACCCGTTCGAGACGCACGGCGTGTTCATCCGGGGCCACTACAAGTTCGGCAACGTCCCCCTGGTGAACTACCTTCCGAACGGACTCCGCGACAGGTTGGTCCCACACGCTCGGGCCTACACGGCCGGGGACATCCGACGCCTGATCGACGGGCTGCCGGTCCGTGTCGTCGTTCGTGCCTACGTCTACCCGGGATTCGACAACATCGTGGCCCGAAGCCCGAAGGTCGGGAAGGCACTCCGGGCGGTCCTGTACAGGGCCGAAAGGACGCCGGCCCGAGTTCTGGGGCTGTCGCACTTCCTGGTCCTGCGGAAGCCGGGCTGATCCTCGTTCGCCGAGGTCGCCTCACACCGTCCGGGCGAAGAAGAACGAGATGGCCATGATCACGTACGCCCCGGTGAGCTGAGCTCCTTCCAACCAGTTGCTGCGCCCATCCAAGGAGATCAGCGCAACGATGAACGTGGACAGCGCGACCGCGGCAACCTCGAACGTCGAGAACACGAAGTCCATGGGGTGGCCCACCGCCAGGCTGATGAAGACGAGGGCGGGGGCCACGAACAGCGCGATCTGGGTGGAGGACCCGATGGCGATCTCGAGGGTGACGTCAACCTTGTCCCTGAGCGCGAACATCACGGCCGAGCTGTGTTCGGCGGCGTTCCCGATGATCGGGACCAGGATGAGGCCGACGAAGAACTTCGACAGGCCGATGTCCTGTAAGGCGGGCTCGAGGGCGCCGACCAGGATCTCGGATTCCAAAGCCACCAGGGCGGTCGCGCCGACCAGGATCCCGACGGCCTTTCGCGACGACCATTCCGGTCGCTCCTCCTGCGCGGGCGCGCGGAACAGGTGCTCGTGCGTGACCTGGGTGAACACCAGGGCGGCGACGTACAGCGCCATCAGGACGGCGGCCACCGTTCCGCTCACCACCTCGCGCTCCAGGAAGTCATGCCGCCCCGTGGTGAGGACGAACAGGGCCGGCATGAGGAGCCCGGTGACCGCGAGGGCGAGCGACGTGGCGTGAACTCCCGCCGACTGTGCGTTGTACCGCTGCTCCTGGTGCCGAAGCCCGCCGGCCAGGAACGAGATGCCGAGGACCAGCAGGAGGTTGCCGATGATCGATCCCGTCAGCGACGCCTTCACCACGTCGAGCTCGTCGTCCAGGATCAGGAAGATGGCGATGATCAGCTCGGTCACGTTTCCGAAGGTGGCGTTGAGTAGACCGCCCACCCGCGGCCCCGCCCGTCGCGCCAGGTCGTCGGTCGACCGCCCGATGTACCCGGCGAGGGGAAGGATGGCGGCCGCGGCCATGACGAATACCACCAGGTCGGGACCCGACAGGAGTTTGACCAACAGCGAGGCAGGGACGAAGACGAGCAGCCAGGACAAGCTGGGCTTCGGCACCCCGAAGCCTACTCGGACCCCGGCCGGTTCTGGACGAACTGCCAGCCGAACCGGCCCTTGATGCACAGGTTGCCACGCGTCACGTCGTGGTCGTCCGGCGACGTGACCTTCACGATCGCGTTGTCCTGCACGTGCAGCTCGAGGTTGCAGCCGACCCCGCAGTACGGGCACACCGT
>JBKPGU010000125.1:0-38221 GCA_046729535.1 Actinomycetota bacterium | reverse complement strand
GGCCGGAGCCCTCGGGGGTTTCCGTCCAGGACCAGGCCCTCACCTCCACATCAAGCCAGATCTCGTGGCAGTTGTTCCGGGCCAGCGCCATGACCCCGATGGTGGCGCGGCCTCCCAGGCCGTGCTCCTCGCCGAACACGTCGCGGAGGAGATCGGTCGCCCCGCTCGAGACCCTGTGAACGTCGTAGAAATCTGGCGTGCACACGACGAAGTGGAGCGAGCGGACGATGCTCCACCCCGTTCAGGTCGCCAAGGGCGTCTGATGCCGGCCAGGCAATCGATGCCCGACAGTCGAGCGGCTTCGTACCCTTGCCCGATGGTCACGTCGTGGGCCCAGCCGTCGTTTGGCCCTCGAGCGCTCGGGTAGGAGCAGGACATGACCTACGAATCGAGCGGGAGTCCGCGCGGTCCTTCGGTCCCGGAAGGACGGACGCGAGGTGTTCACGCGTTGGGCTTGTACAACCTCGCGGCGGTGTACCGCACCTTGGACGACGCCGAGGCCACTGTCGCAGCCCTGGAGGCAGCCGGGGTCGATCGCGGGCATATCGTTGTCCAGGACCGAAGGGTCACTGACGAGGGTCCAGCGAACCGGGTGGTCGGCTCGGTTCGCTCAGGGGCTCCCACGACGGGCGAGCCGGTCCAGACCCCGATTCGCCGGCGCGACGCCGACGTCGCTCGTTCCGTGTTCTCGCGCACCGTGCTCGTGGCGGCCGTCACGACCTTGGGCGGAGCCGCGATGGGCTTCCTCGTCGGTCTGGCGTTCTTCGGGTTCGGGCTCGGAACGTGGGTCGCCCTGGTGGCCGGCGCAGTCGCCGGGTGGGTGTTCGGGGCGATGGCCGGTGGCATCTGGGGCGGGATGAGCGAGGCCCGCGCCGAGGAGGGCTTCCTGGTGGAGGTCCACACCGACGACCCCCACGAATCCCGGCTGATCGCCGAGATCCTCGGCAGCGGAGGTCCCATCCGCCTCGACCGGATGGCCGTCGACAAGGGGCTCAGGTCGGCTTAGGGGCCGGATCGTTCCAACTGGCCGTAGCATCGAAGGGGTGTCGGCCACTCATTCGTGGCGTCGAAGAACTCTCGTCGTCGCCGGCTTCCTGATCCCCGCCCTCGTCGGATTGGGCGGCGCGTCGTTGGCCATGCTCGCCTTCGGGCGAGAGACCGTGAGGATGGGTCCTTTCCGGATCCAGCTCACCGCCAGGTTCGGCAGGGGATTCACCGACCTCGCCCTGCCCCCCCTGGGACGCCTCACGGCCGATACCCATCGTGCGCCGCTCAGGCTGGGCGCTTCACTCCAGAGCGTGGACGTGACGCAGCTGGTGAGCGAGGTGGGAAACCGAGGCCTTGACGCCGTCATCGACGATGTTCAGCGGCAGGCGCTCGAGCAGGTCGTCCCGTTCGCCATGCGACTGTTCGCCGTCGCCATGGGCGGGGCGCTGGTCCTGGCGATGATCGCCTTCCGCACCCGGTGGCGGCCGATCGCGGTGGCCCTCGCCACCACGCTGGTCGTCGTGGGAGGCAGCGAGACCGCGGCCTGGGCCACGTACCGACCGGAGGCGCTCCTCTCGCCGACGTTCTCCGGCTCGCTCTCCCTCGCACCGAAGCTCATCGGCCCCGCCGAGACGGCGCTCGACCGGATCGACAATTTCCGCGCCGAGCTATCCCGAGTCCTTGGCGGCGCCGTCCGCGTCTACACCTCGCTCGAGGCGAGCCCGGTGCCCAGGTTTCAGGAGATCCGGGTTCTGCACATCTCGGACGTCCACCTTTCGCCGCTGGGGATGGCGTTCGCCATCCAGGTGGCGCGCGCCTTCGACGTCGACTTCGTGGTGGATACGGGCGACATCACGTCCTTCGGCACGCCTGCGGAGAACGTCATCCTCTCGGCGGTCCCCGACTTCGGCCGGCCGTACGTGTATGTCCGCGGCAACCACGACTCCGTCAGTCTCCAGGAGGCCGTGGCCAAGGTCCCGGGCGCCATCGTGCTGGACGGGCAGGCCAGGAGGATCAAGGGCCTGACGGTGTACGGCCTGGGCGATCCCATCTTCACGCCGAACAAGCAGACCCTGCGAACCGACGACCAGCTGGCCGCGATCGTCCGAGCCTCGGGGGCCAGGGTGCTCAGGGATGTCCGGGGCATGGCCGTCCCCCCCGACATCGTGGCCATACACGACGACCGGATGGGCGAGGCCGCTGCCGGCTACGTGCCCCTGGTCGTCTCGGGGCACTTTCACAAGGAATCGGCGCGGGTGGTGAACGGAACCCTGTTCTTGAGGGATGGCTCGACCGGCGGGGCGGGGGCGAACGTGTTCACGGAACAGGGCGGGATCCCGCTGGAGGCGGAGATCCTGTACTTCCAGCGAACCACCCCGTCGCGCCTGGTGGCCTACGACCTGATCCAGCAGTCGCCGGAATCGGGAAGCCTCACGGTCAGGCGACGTCTGGTCGAGCAACAGTTCGGCACGCTGGTTCCGACCCCGCCGTCTCCCTCTCCGTCTCCCAGCGGGACCTCCTCGCCTCAACCGTCAACCGTGCAATCCGCGTCGCCCTCCTGATCGGGGCTCAGCCCAGCCCGAGGAGGCGCCCGCACGTCCAGTCGCGCCAACCCCGTTCGTGGTAAACGTTCGCCGCGACCGTGATGTTGTAGAGGGGGTCCAGGAGGTGCTCGGGATAGTCGAAGTTGCCTCGGTTGTAGACGATGTTGATCTGGAACAGACCCCAGTCGGAGCTCCCGTCTCCGTCGTTGTGGATGGCGCCGGGGTCCAGCTCCGGGTTCTCGCATGCCAGGACCGCCAGCGCGTGCTCGCCTTCGGATCCGAAAGCTCGCAGGACCGCTGTCCTGATGGCGCCCGCCGCGATCCTTGAGACGAACCACAACCTTCCTTCGCTCTGCCGGACCATGTCTTGATATGCGGTTCGGATGCGGGCGAGCGCACGCGCCCGGGCGTGGAAGTACCGGCCCTGCGCCCTCAACCACGTCCCGGTGATCGCTACCTCCGGGGCCTCGGGGGCGACCGGGAGGTAATGCTTGTGGAGCTCCAGGAAATCGTTCCTGAAGTCCGGCCACGACTGCGTGGCCGCGGAGGCCGATCCGGCCGGTCCCGGTACCGGCATGAGGGTGACAAGTAAGGCTCCTACCCCAAGGGTGAGGAGCCGCGATATGACCTTCCCCTGCACGTGCTACTCCCTTCGTCGGCCGGCTCCGTCTCGCGCACGAGGGGCACACGCACGCGAGGCGTGAGGCGTGAACGGAGCCGGGCAGGCTCGAACCCCGCCTCGAGGCCGACACAAGACGCGCGCCAGCCACTGAGGTGAGTCGGAGGAGAGCCCCGGGTCGCTCGCGACAACAGCGCCTTCAAACCGGCGAGCGTGTGGTGGTCGGTTCGGGCACAACCGTCCGCTCGCGCGGTGCGCTACGAGCGCCGTCCCAGCGATCTCCGCGCTCGGCGGTGGACCAACCCTCTACCTCAGGGCTGGGGACGGCCCGCGTAGCGTAGCGGGTTCGATACCCCCGTGACCAATAGGCAAAACTCGAGCCCCGAGTTTTCCACAGGCCGGGACGAAACTTGGACGTGAACTACAGGTCGAGTCCGAGGATGGCCCGCCCCTCCGCAAGGAGCGATCCTGCCTCCGGATCGGTGGATCTGGCGGCTCGATCCAGCACCCCCAGCGCTCGAGGCGTGTCCAGGTCATCGTCCAGGGCCTGGAAGAACCGGCCGCGGTCGGTCACCGGGTCGAAGCCGGCGTAGCCGTTCCCTCGCTGCGCAGACGCTTCACCCACCGTCTCGATCTCCAGGTCCTGGTCGCGGAAGGTCCAGTCCCCCCGGTAGTGGTGGCGGAGCAGGAACCGCCGGATGGCCCGGGGAGGGTATCGCTTCAGGAGGTCCCGGACGAACACGAGGTTGCCCAGCGACTTGCTCATCTTCTCCTCGTCCATGTACACGGTGCCTGTGTGCACCCAGTGGCGGACGAAGGGGCGGGGGCCGGGGACGGCCTCCGCTTGGGCCAGCTCCGACTCGTGGTGCGGAAAGATGAGGTCCGTCCCACCGCCGTGGACGTCCACCGGCTGTCCGAGCAGTCGCCGGGCCATCGTGGAGCATTCGATGTGCCACCCTGGGCGGCCCCGGCCCCACGGGCTGTCCCACCACGGCTCGCCGGGGGACGATCGCTGCCACAGCACGAAGTCCAGGGGGTCGTCCTTGTTCGGGTCCTCCGGGTGTCCTCCCCGCTCCGCCGCCAGGGCCAGCATCTCCTCCCGCGACAGCCGCGACAGCCGGCCGTAGCCGGGTTCGGCGGCCACCCGGAAGTAGACGGTGCCGTTTCGCTCGTAGCCGCAGCCGGCTTCCAGCAGAGCCTTCACCTCCTCGACCATCTCGAGCACGAACTCGGTAGCCCTTGGACTGTGGGTGGGGGGCAGCACCCCGATGGCCTGCATCTCGCGCTCAAAGGCAGCCGTTTCTCGGAGCCCGAGCTCCATGAAATCCTCGCCCCGCTCCCGTGCCACTCGCAGGATGTCGTCGTCCACGTCGGTCACGTTCTGGGCGTGGACGACCTCCACACCGAGGCTTCGGAGGTAACGAGCCAGGACGTCGAAATGGACATAGGTGAACGCGTGCCCGATGTGGGCTGAGTCGTACGGCGTGATGCCGCAGACGTACATCGTCATGCGTGGCCGGATCTCGACCTCGCGCAGCCGGCCCGACGTCTCCTCATACAGGCGCACGGCCGCGAGGATACCCGCGTGGGAGGGCAGCTCATCGGGAGAGGCGCCGCTCTCGTCGCCGGCCAAAGGGCGCTTGGCATAGCATCGGCCGGAGGTGATCGCTCCGAAGCCGGCTGAGCACGAGATCGAGATCGAGATCGATGCGGAGGGAGTGGTGCTGCCCGGCACCGTCGGCGCTCCCGAGGGAGCCTTCGCCGTGGTCGTCTTCGCTCATGGCAGCGGCAGCAGCCGCCTCAGCCCCCGCAACCGGATGGTCGCTGGATGGCTTCAGGAGGCGGGGTTGGCCACGTTGCTGTTCGACCTGCTGACGCCCGAAGAGGCCGTGGACCGAACGAACGTCTTCGACATCGAGTTGCTGGCCGGCCGGCTTCGGGCCGCCACCAGCTGGATTCGGACCGCGCCGAGTCTGGATCCCGAGATGCCCGTCGGCTACTTCGGAGCCAGTACCGGGGCGGCCGCCGCTCTGTGGGCCGCCGCGGAGCTGCCGGATGAGATCAGGGCCGTGATATCTCGAGGGGGCCGTCCGGACCTGGCCGGGCCCCGCCTGGCCGAGGTTCGGGCGCCCACGCTGCTGCTCGTCGGTGGTCGCGACGAACAGGTGCTGGAGTTGAATCGACAGGCCATTCGGCAAATGCATGCCGAGGTCCAACTCGTCGTGGTCCCGGGCGCGACGCACCTGTTCGAGGAGCACGGGACCCTGGAGGAGGCGGGGGCGCGCGCCAAGGAGTGGTTCCTGAAGTGGCTCCGGCCGGCCGAAAGACGAGAGGCCTGAGATGGCGGAGGTCGACTACGACGAGAGGACCGCGTTGATCGTCACGGACGTCCAGAACGACTTCGCCGATCCTGCCGGAAGCCTCTACGTCCGGGGCGGGGACAGGATCCTGCCGTTCGTCAACGGTGAGATCGGCCGGGCGATCCAGGCCGGAGCGTACGTCGTCTACACCCAGGACTGGCAGCCGGAAAGCACTCCCCACTTCCAGAAGAACGGCGGGATCTGGCCCGTGCACTGCGTCAAGGGATCGTGGGGAGCGGCGTTCCAGGACGGCTTGTCGATGAGGGGCGAGGTGATCCGGAAGGAACCGGTGGCGAGGATGGGTACAGCGGCTTCACCATGCGAGATCCGACATCCGGCGAACCGGAGGGCACCGGGCTCGAGCAGCTCCTCCGCGAACACCGCATCGAACGCGTGGTCATCGTCGGATTGGCCACCGACTACTGCGTGAAGGAGACGGCGCTCGACGCCCTGCGAAAGGGGTACGAGGTCGTCGTCCTCGACGAGGGCGTACGATCGGTGGATCTCCAGCCCGGTGACGGGATGCGAGCCCTTGGACGACGTCCGTCGGGCCGGCGGTGTCGTCCGATAGCCTCCCCACCAACGGAGGCCTCGCCATGCCTGTGACCCTGGCCCTGGCCGGCGACACGATGCTGGGACGCAAGGTGGGGGAACGCTTGCGCGATGACCCCTCCCAGGGGCTGGTCGCTCCGGAGGTCGTCGAGGTGATCCGTGAAGCCGATCTGTTCGTCCTGAACCTCGAATGCTGCATCTCCACGGGTGGCGACCCCTGGCCGGCGCCAGGCAAGCCGTTCTTCTTTCGCGCGCCGCCCGTCGCCGCGGACGCGCTCGCCCGGCTCGGCGTCGACTGTGTGACGCTGGCCAACAACCACGCCTTGGACTTCGGCGAGCAGGCCCTTCTGGACACGCTGGGCCACCTGGCTTCGGCCGGGATCGAGTGGGTGGGAGCGGGGCAGGACGTCGAGGCAGCCCGCCGATCGGTGGCGCTCCGGACGAAGGACGGGTCGCGCGTTGCGGTGATGGGCGTGACCGACCATCCGGAGGACTATGCGGCCGGGGGCTCTTCCGCCGGCGTCGCCTACGCCGATCTCACCGAAGAGGTCCCGGCGTGGCTGACGGACGCGATCCAAGGTCACGACGCGGACCTCGTTGTGGTCATGCCGCATTGGGGTCCGAACATGACGTCCTCTCCCGTTCCCCACGTGCGTCGCGCCGGTCGCGCCCTGGTCGAGGCCGGTGCGACGTTGATCGCCGGGCACTCGGCCCACGTCTTCCACGGCGTCCAGGGCCGGGTCCTGTGGGACCTGGGTGATTTCCTCGACGACTACGCGGTCGACCCGGCCCTTCGGAACGACCTGGGCCTCCTCTTCCTGGTAACTCTTGACGCCGGGGGGCCTCGTCGATTGGAAGCGGTGCCGCTCAGGCTGGAGTTCTGCTTCACTCGGCTGGCCGACAGAGACGAGGCGCGATGGGTCGGGACGCGTTTCGGCGAGGCCTGCGAGGAGATGGGGACCCAGGTTCGAGAGGAGGGGGGCAGGTTGGTGGTGGAGTGGCCGTGAGCGGGGCCGGCCTGCGCCGAGACGTCGAGGGGCTGCTGATGGACATCGACGGCGTCCTCACCGTCTCGTGGCGGGCCCTGGATGGGGCCGTCGCAGCGCTGGCAAGGATCCGCGCCTCCGGGATGCCGTTCCGCCTCCTCACGAATACGACCGAGCTTTCCCGCCGCGAGCTCGGGGCGACCCTCCGAGGGGCCGGGTTCGACGTGGAGAGGGAGGACATCCTCACCGCCGCGGTCGCCACGGCCCGGTACCTGCGGACGAGACACCCCGGCGCCGCCTGTTTGGTCATCGGTGGTTCGAGCTCCCTGGAGGATCTGGACGACGTCGAGGTGGTTCGCGGCGCCGAACCGGCCGACGTGGTCGTGGTCGGCGGAGCGAGCGATGCCATCCCCTGGGACCTGGCGAACCACGCGCTCCGTGTGGTCCTGGCTGGAGCTCCGCTGGTGTCCATGCACGGGACGCTGACGTGGATGACGGAGGAAGGGATGGTGCTGGATACGGGACGAGCCCTTGTCCTTGCCCTTGAGGCGGCGGCGCAGGTTCGGGCCGCTGTCATCGGAAAGCCGAGCGCCGGGTTCTTCGAGGAAGCCCTCGAGGTGCTCGGCGTCCCTGCGGTGAAGGTCGCCATGGTGGGAGACGACCTCGAGAGCGACGTCCTTGCGGCGCATCGCCTCGGCATGACCGGTGTGCTCGTTCGGACGGGGAAGTTCAGCCCGGTTCAGCTGGAGAGGGCGTCAGAGGAGCCGGACCGGTTGATCGACTCGCTCGCCGACCTGCCGGATCTGCTCGGGTTGGACTGAACGGGGCCTTTTACTCGGCTCGGCGGTCGGCGGTGGCCCGCGACAGGTCCCGCATCGAAACCATCCCCAAGACCTCATCCCCCCGGGCGACGGGGAGGTGCCGGAACCCACCGGCGAACATGATCTCGAGTGCCTCCTCCACCGTTGAGTCGGTGGCGATGGTCCTGGGGTTCTTCGTCATCCAGTGGGAGATGGGGTGGCCGGGGGCGTCGAAGTCCTGGGACAGCGCGCGGACGATGTCTCGCTCCGTGAAGATCCCGACCAGCTTGCCGTCCTCCATCACCAGGGTCGAGCCAACGTGCCGCTCGCCCATGATGGTTGCGGCCTCGGCCACCGTCGAGCTCGGCTCGGCGGTGACCAGGTTCGTCTGCATGACGTCGCCCACGGTCGTCATGTCGGGTCCTCTCGAACACTAGTCACCACGCTCGGAGGATGCGAGCCGGGTGCGTGTAGCCTCTGGCCGTGGAGTTCGGCCCGACCCTCCGGGAGTGGTACCGGCCGCGGGAACGCTCCTACCCCTGGCGGCGTTCGAGGCCCGATCCATACCTGGTGCTGGTGAGCGAGGTGATGCTGCAGCAGACCCAGGCCGCGCGGGTGGCCCCCGCCTACCGATCGTTCGTTCGCCGCTTTCCAACGGTCCGGGCGCTGGCGAAGGCGGAACGGGCCGAGGTCATCGCGGCCTGGAACGGTCTGGGATACAACCGGCGAGCGCTGGCGTTGTCGGAAGCGGCTCGCGTTATCGTGAGCCAGTTCGGCGGACGGGTCCCTCGAGATCCGGATGAGCTGCGCGGCCTCCCGGGGGTCGGGCCGTACACGGCCGCCGCCGTTGCCTCGATGGCCTACCGGGTACGCGTCCCGGCCCTCGACACCAACGTCCGTCGCGTGGTGGCCCGGTTCGTCCTGGGAGCCGATCCGGACGAGACGGAGCCCTCGACCCTCGGCGACGCGGCCGGTGGGCTCCTCGACGCTGGAGAACCGGGGGAGTGGAACCAGGCCGTCATGGACCTGGGGCGCGAAGTGTGTCGCCCGGTCCCTCGGTGCGCCTCGTGCCCGGTCGCTGAGGGCTGCCGCTACCGGAGCGCCGGGCGGCGCGGCGGCAGGGCTGGCCGCCAACGGGGGAACTTCGAGGGTTCGTTCCGCCAGCTTCGAGGCCGGGTGGTCCGGGCCATGGTCAACCACCAGGCCCGAACGGTGGGAACCATCGCGGCTCGCACGAACTCATCGACCGAGCGGGTGGCCCTCGCCCTTCGGGCGCTGGTCACCGACGGGGTCGTTCGTGCGGGCCGGGCAGCACTCGCCGGCAACTCCAGGGGCCGCGTTCGCCTGGGGTAGGAGCCCGGCTCGTCAGTTGACGTAGCCCTCGACCGTCTCCTCGTCCCGGGGCTGCGCCTCGTTCGGATCACGGCCCGCGGCCCGGAGCGCACGGCGCTGGTGCAGGAGGTCCCAACACTGGTCGAGGCGTACCTCGAGCCACTTGAGGCGGGCCTTCTCCTCGTTCGATACCCCTCGCTCGGATTCCTTCTCGAACAGCGCGTGCTCCTCGTGCGCCAGCTCGTTGATCCGGTCGATCACGTCCTGGTCGTCCACGTGTGGCTCCTTTCGTCATCCGCCGCGGCGAACCCGTCTCGATCCCTCCTTGGGACAACGTTACGTCCCGCCGGCCCGGTTCCCCCACCGCTCGTAGTGCACGACCTTGGCCACCGGCTTCCTGCTGGTGGGGCCGTAACGTCCTCGCGGCCAACCTACCGGAACGACGGCCACCGGTTGCACGTTCCACGGGAGGCCGAGGGCGCGGCGGGCCAGCGTGCTCGACCAGAGTGGCAGTGTGGTCAGCGCCGCGCCGAGGCCCTCGGCCCTGCACGCCAGGAGGAAATTCTGGATCGCGGGATAGATCGAACCGTAGTACGAGCTCCCGATGACGGGGAGGAAGGTCAGCCGGATCCCGCGAAGACAGGGGACCACCAGCACGGGGATCTCCTCGAAGTGATCGACCTGCCACTGGACGGCGTCGATGATCTTGCGCACCTTCTCGTTGTCGCCCCGGAGCCTTCGGCCCAGTCCCCCGTAGATCGACCACGATTGACGGTAGAACCTGCCCAGCTTCGCCTTGACGCTCTGGTCGCGGACGATGATCCACTCCCATGTTTGCATGTTGCCCCCGGTTGGCGCCCGCAGCGCGAGGTCGATGCACCGCAGCAGCACTTGGTCATCGACCGGGTCGGGCTTCAGCCGGCGGATGGCACGTTGGGTACGCATCGCTTCGGCCAGTGGCATGTCGAGGGCCATCCCGCTGGTTGTATAGCAAAGAGAAGCGATCCGTCGAACTCGGGGGCTACCCACAGGTCTGGCATGCCGTGGCTACAGGTGGCTGCCCTCGCCGACGGTCACGATCTGAAGGCCCTTGGCCCTGATCCCCCTGATGATCCCGGGCAGCGCGCGGATGGTCGCGGACCGGTTCCCTCCGCCGTCGTGGAGGATGATGATGGCCCCCGGGCCCACCTTCGACAGCACGGCGTCCACGATCTGCCGGCTGGTTCGTCCCGTCTCCCAGTCCTTGGGATCGAGCGACCACATCACCAGTCGGACGTCCGCCTCCTTCGCGATGTCGATCTCCCGCGGGGAGAAGGTCCCGCCGGGAGGACGGAACAGGCCGGAGCTGGCCCCCAGCGAGAGCAGCTCGCGCTGGGTCAGGTCGATCTCGCTCCGGATCACCTTCGAGGGAAGGCTCCTGAACGGCTTCCTGTACGGGTGGGACCAGGAGTGATTGGCCACTTCCATCCCGGCGGCGATCTCGGCCTTCACGAGGTCGGGGTGGACATCGGCCGAGTGGCCGATGACGAAGAACGTGGCCTTCACACCGAACCGCTTCAGGACGTTGAGGAGCCTCAGGGTGTTCCTCGGCGAGGGGCCGTCGTCGAACGTGAGTGCCACGGCCTTGGGCGGTTGGAAGGAGCCGGTCGGCTTGAACACCGATGAGACGAATTTTCCGGAGAGCTTCCCCGTGCGGATGATCTGGACGCCGGATGCTTTCCCCAGGAAGAACTGAGGGTTCAGGATCTCGCCGCCCGGAACCTTGACCATCTTCCGGAGGATCTTCTCAGTGCGATCCTTGCCGGCCTCGAGGGTCACGACATCCCCCTGGCTAAGGACGGTGCCGCCCGGAACGGCCACCCCGTTCACCAGGATCCTTCCGGCGAACAACTCCCTCTTCAGGACCTTGCCCTCCACGTCAAGCAGATCGCCGGCCTTGGGCGTCAGGGCGAAGCGTCGGACGACGTCGTCAACGGTCGTTCCCCCGGGCACCGTCTGGCCGGCTCCGGCGACCTGGATACGGAGCGGCGGGTTGGGAGCGTGACCGCGAAGCAGGATGCCGAGGGCGAGGGTCCCCCCGATCGCCAGGAACAGCAGGAGCCGCAGCAGGCGCTGCAGCTGCCGGGGCGACATCCGGCCTTGCGGCCGACGGACGGCGGTTCCGAAGCCCGCGGGCGGGAGTCCGGATAGCCCCGTCCCGTCCCCGTTCGCCTGGGATGTTCTGGTCGGGCGTTTCCGCGGGCGCTGAATCAATATGTCCTCCCTCGCTCACGCGAGATGGGCAGCCTACGGGATACGACCACGTTCGACTATCTTGCTTCGAGGGAACTTTCGCCGCCCACGTGATGGACAAAGACGGAGGACGAGCGTGGAGTACAGAACGCTGGGACGAACCGGGTTGAAGGTAAGTGGCTACTGCCTCGGCGCCATGATGTTCGGCGATTGGGGGAACACGGACGAGGCTGAATGCGTCGGCATGATCCACGGAGCCATCGACGCCGGCCTCAATTTCATCGACACGGCGGACGTGTATTCGGGGGGCCGGTCCGAGGAGATCGTGGGGAAGGCCTTGCAGGGCCGTCGCGACGAGGTCGTGCTGGCCACGAAGGTCCACGGCGACATGGGGGAGGGCCCCAACGAACAGGGGAATTCGAGGCTGTGGATCATGCGAGAGGTGGAGAACAGCCTCCGCCGCCTCCAGACCGATCACATCGACCTGTACCAGATCCACCGTCCCGATCCCGATACGCACATCGAAGAGACGCTCTCCGCGCTGACGGATCTGGTGAGACAGGGCAAGGTCCGTTACCTCGGAAGCTCGACGTTCCCGGCGTGGCAGATCGTCGAGTCGCAGTGGGCCAGCGAACGCCGTGGGCTGGAGCGGTTGGTGTGCGAGCAGCCCCCGTACTCGATCCTGGTTCGGTCGATCGAGGTCGACGTGCTCCCGGTGACCCGGCGGTACGGGATGGGTGTGATCGTGTGGAGTCCGCTCGCCGGGGGGTGGCTGGCCGGTAAGTACCGTCGAGGGGAGGACCCCCCAAAGGACTCCCGGGCGGTGAGGTTCGCCGAACAGCGACGCCCCGTCGCCGCCCGTTACGACCTGTCGCGGCCGGGCAACCAGCGGAAGCTCGACCTGGTGGAGGAGCTTGCGGTGGTGGCCGACAAGGCCGGCCTGTCCCTCACCCATATGGCCATCGCCTTCACCCTGACGCACCCCGCCGTGACTTCCGCGATCATCGGGCCGCGTACGCCGCAGCAGCTCCAGGACCTCCTGGCCGGCGCCGACGTCCAGCTGGACGCCGACACGCTGGACGCCATCGACGAGATCGTCCCGTCGGGCACCACGGCCGAGTCGTCGGACAGGGGATGGGAGGCGCCGTGGATGACACGGGAAGCTCGCCGGCGGTGAACGGCGCCTCCGAGGATCGCTTCCTCCGCGCCTGCCGGCTGGAGGCGGTGGATCGAACGCCGGTCTGGTTCATGCGCCAGGCCGGTCGCTACCTGCCGGAATACCGAGAGCTCCGAGCGCGCATGGACATCCTTGACATGTGCCGCGATCCCGAGCTGGTGGTCGAGGCGACCCTGCAGCCGCTGCGCCGGATGCCGGTGGACGCGGCCATCCTGTTCTCGGACATCATGGTGCCCGTCGCCGCGACCGGCGTCGAGGTCGGCATCAAGTCCGGCGTCGGCCCGATGGTCGCACATCCCATCCGCTCCGCCGAGCAGGTCTACCGGCTCCGCCCGCTGCTTCCGGAGACTGACGTCCCGTTCGTCATGGAGGCCATCCGGCTGCTCCGCAAGGAGCTGTCCGTGCCGCTGATCGGGTTCTCCGGCGCGCCGTTCACCTTGGCCAGCTACCTGATCGAGGGCGGCCCGTCCAGGAACCACGAACGAACGAAGTCCTTCATGCACTCGGAGCCGGAGGCGTGGACCGACCTCATGACGACGCTGGCCGGTTCGACGCTGTCCTACCTCAGGGCCCAGGTTCAGGCGGGGGCCCAGGCGGTGCAGGTCTTCGACAGCTGGGCAGGCGCGCTCGATCCCGACGACTACACCCTGTTCGTACTGCCGGCGATGCGACAGATCTTCGAGGGACTGATCGACCTCGAGGTGCCGAAGATCCATTTCGGCGTGGGAACCGGCGAGCTCCTGACGCTGATGCGCGACGCGGGGGCCGACGTCATGGGGATCGACTGGCGGGTGCCCCTCCACGAGGCGTGGGAGCGGGTCGGGTTCGACGTCGCGGTTCAGGGGAACCTGGATCCCGCGGTGTGCGTGGCTCCGTGGGAGGCCGTGGAGCCGAAGGCACTGGCCGTCGTCCGGCGAGCAGCGGGCCGGCCCGGGCACGTGTTCAACCTCGGGCACGGCGTACTCCCCGACACGCCCGTCGAGAACCTCCAGCGCCTCGTCGATCTGGTACACGAACGGACGGCGGTGACGGGGTGATGGTCACGGGCATCCTGGCCATGGCCTACGGGACGGCGGCAGGCCCCGACGACGTCGAGCGCTACTACACCGACATCCGAGGCGGCCGGACGCCTCCGTCCGAGCTGGTGGAACAGCTGAAGGCTCGATACGCGGCCATCGGCAATCGCTTCCCGTTGCTCGAGATCACCGAGCGACAGGGCGCCGGGCTTCAGCGCGTGCTGGACGAACGTGAGCCGGATCGTTTCTGCGTGTATCTGGGCATGAAGCACTCGCCGCCGTTCATCGCCGATGCCGTTGGGATGATGCGGGCCGACGGGATCGCGGAAGCTCTCGGACTGGTCCTCGCTCCGCACTACTCGGGGTTGTCCGTGGGCAGCTACATCGAACGGGTGGAGAAGGCGGCGGCCGAGGAGGGCGACCCTTCCTTCACGTTCATCAGGAGTTGGTTCGATCACCCCAGCTTCATCGAGGTGCTGTCGTCGCGGGTCGAGGATGCTTTGGAGAAGCTCCCCGCCGACGAACGGGAAGAGGCGATGGTGGTGTTCTCCGCTCACAGCTTGCCGGCGCGGATCCTCGACGAGGGCGATCCGTATCCGAGAGAGCTGCAGGAAACCGCGGATCGCGTGGCGGGCAAGCTCGGGCTCACTGATCACACGACGGCCTGGCAGAGCGCGGGCCGCACGCCCGAGCCCTGGCTGGGCCCCGACCTATCGGAGCTGATCCGGGAGTTGGCCGCCAAGGGGTATCCGGCCGTCGTGGTGTGCGCCTGCGGTTTCGTCGCCGATCATCTCGAGATCCTGTACGACCTCGACATCGAAGCGCGGGAGGTCGCGGCGGGAGCCGGCATCCGGTTGGTGCGGACGGAGTCGATGAACGACGATCCGCGATTCGTCCGGGCGCTGGCCGACGTCGTCCTGGACCATCTCGCCTCGCGGGGACCGTGATGCCCGCTCGCCCCCGGGTGGCCGTGGTGGGCGCCGGCATCACCGGGCTGACGGTTGCCTACCGCCTGGACCGATCGTTGGGCGGGGGCGCCGAGGTGATCGTGTTCGACTCGGACGACCGGGCCGGCGGCAAGATCAGGACCGTCGAGGTGGGTGGCATCCGAGTCGAGGCCGGAGCCGACTCGTTCGTGGTCCGGAAGCCCTGGGCGGTCGATCTGTGCACGGAGCTCGGCCTGCAGGACAGGCTGGTCGTGCCCGGGGCCACCGGGGCTTTCGTCTGGACGAGAGGAAGGCTACGGCCCTTCCCGCCACGATCCGCCTTCGGCGTCCCTTCGCGAGTGGGCGACCTGCTCCGGTGGGACGGCATCCCGCAGCCGGCGCGGCTGCGGGCGGCCTTGGACCTCTACCGCCCCGTCCGGCGCGGCGGGGAGGACGAGCCGCTGGGGCGCCTGTTGCGGCGTCGCCTGGGCGGCCGGGCGGCCGGGGTCATGGTCGAGCCCCTCCTGGCGGGCCTGCACGCCGGCGACCCGGACCGGCTCAGCACGGCGGCGACCTTTCCGGAGCTCGCCGATTGGGAGCGGCTGCACGGCGGCCTGATCCGAGGAGCGAGGGCCGCCCTGAAGGCCGGACCGTCGCGCGGGCCGATGTTCGCCACCGTGTGGGGCGGGCTCGACGGGCTCGTCGACGCGCTGGCCTCGCGCCTCGGTCCGGAACGCCTGCGCCTGGGCACCGGCGTGCTCGGGGTCCGCGAGGAAAGCGGCCGGTACCGTCTCCGCACCGACTCCGGTGAGGAGGAGGCCGACGCCGTCGTCCTCGCCGCGCCGGCCCACGGATCTTCGCGCCTGCTCGCCGACCTCAACCCGCACGCGGCGAAGGGTCTGGCCGCGATCCCGTACGCCTCCACCGCGGTGGTGATCCTGGCATACCCGGAAGGCACGGCCGATCGGCTGCCGGATGGGACCGGATTCGTGACTCCCATCGGGCCGGGCACGATGACGGCATGCACGTGGATCTCCCGAAAGTGGCCCTCGCAAGACTTAGGCGGCCGGGCGGTCGTACGGTGCTTCGTGGGACGGGCCGGGTCGGAGGAGGCCCTCGACCTCCCCGACGGCGAGATGATCGATCGGGTCCGGGCCGAGTCCGGAGCGGCCGTTCCGATGCCGGCTCCTCCGGAGGCCGCCCGGGTGATCAGGTGGCCTCACGCGATGCCTCAGTACGAGGTCGGGCATCTGGATCGGGTGGACGAGATCGACCGGGCGCTCCTCGCCACGCCGGGTATCTTCGTGGCGGGTTCGGCCTACCGAGGGGTGGGGATCGCGGATTGCATCCGGCAGGCGGGAGAGGTGGCCGGTCGGGTGGCCGGGTTCCTGTTTCCGTCGAACGACAAGGCCGGGACGGACCAGGAAACCGAGGAACGGGAGGCCATCGGATGGACGATGTGAAGTACGCGTACTACCCGGTGTTCACGGGGAGGCCCGAGCTGGGGGACCGGCCGGCCAGCGACCTCGAGCAGATCGCCCACGAGGCCGAGATCCTGTTCAAGGAATGGGCGGACCGGGTGACGGTCCGGGGGACGTACTCCACGGTGGGCTTCCGGCCGGACGCGGACCTGATGATGTGGTGGGTGGGGAGCTATCCCGAGGACGTCCAGGACCTGATGGTGGCCTTCGGGCGAACGGCCCTCGGCAAGCGGCTGGAGCTGGCCCGGGCGTTTCTGGGCGTGGTCCGGCCCGCCGAGTTCGCGGCGGACCATCTCCCGGCCTTCCTCAAGGGCCAGGACTCCAAGAGGTACCTGTGCGTCTATCCGTTCGTTCGGACCCCGGAGTGGTACCTGCTCCCCCGCGAGGAACGTTCGACCCTGCTCTCCGAGCACGGCGAGCTGGGGAGGGAATTCCCCGACGTCCTGGCGAACACGACCAGCGCCTTCGGCCTCGGCGATTGGGAGTGGATCTTGGCCTTCGAGGCGGACGACCTTCCCCGCCTGGTGGACTGCATCCGCCGGCTGCGTTCCGCCGAGGCTCGCCGCTACACGAAGGTCGAGGTGCCGTTCATCACCGGCATCCGGAAGGAGCTCCCTGCCGCGGTGAGCGACATGGTCTGAGGTAACTCACCGGGCCTGAGCAACTCACCCGCCGAGGGTCGCCAGGAGCCGCTGCAGCTCATCTCCTAGCCGGATCTCTTCGGCGCGGGCGCGGGCCTCGCCGGCCGAGAGGAGCCTGCGCGGGACCGCGATCGCCGTGAACAGGTCGAGCGGCGTGACCTCGAAGGCCGGCCGGAGGGGGAGCGAGGAGCCGACGAACTTCGTGGCTCCCGCCACCGCGTAGCGACGGATGCCCTTCGCCTGCGCCGCTTCAGCGAGCGCCCGGGTCTTCACCTTGTTGACGACGCCATCCGGGGTGACGGCATCGGCTCCGACGAGCACGGCGTCGGCAGGGATCTTCTCCAAGGCTTCGTCGTCGTCCAGCAGGATCGGCGTGGTGACGTCTCGCGTCTGCTCCGCAACCCGCCACCCCTCCCCGCCCGGTTCCGACCGCATGCAGACGGTCTGCAAGGGTCTTCGGAGACGGATCGCGGCGACAACGGTGGTGGAATACGACAGGGTGAGGACACGATCGGGAAGTTGCGTGGCCACCGTCGCGGCGGCCTGTCCGTCTTCGTCGAGCTGGGCGAGGAACGAGCGGGCCGCATCGGCAGCGTCGGTCGTGGCCAGCACGTCGTTCGCCAGACGCCACAGGGGGGCCATGGTCGGATGGCCACGGAGCAAGGCCTCCACGGCTTCATGGACCCGTTCCCCTGGGAGCTCCATCAGTGCAGCTGCGGCCTTCCGAGCGACCTGGGCGGCTCCGGAGTCGAGGTCTGCGGCCGCCCCCTCGACCCTTGCCCACGCGTCGTCCATCCGGTCATCGTAGGGAGATGACTGGGCGGCGGCGGGATCCGACCTCGCTCTACGACCGGCTCGACGAGGCGCTCCTTCGGGCCGAACGCCCAACGCTGCTCGTCCCGGCGTCGACGGCCGATCCGTCGACGGTGGCCCTGCTGTCCGGATCGTTCGATCCGATCACCATCGGGCACGCCGCCCTGGCCGATGCGGCCGCCGACCGCGCCGACCTCGTCCTCCTGGTGTACTCGACCCGAACCCTCCCAAAAGCACGTCACGGGCCGGCGCCGCTCCTCTCCGAACGTGACCGGCTGCGGGTGCTGGAGGCGTTCGCCCGGAACCGCGAGCGTGCCGTCCCGGCTCTCGCGTCCCATGGGCTCTTGGCCGAGCAGGCCGAGGCGGCCCATCGCCGGTTCCCGGCGGCGGGGGTGTTCCTGGTCATGGGATCGGACAAGGCGCTCCAGGTGCTGGATCCGAATTGGTACGCAGACCGGGACTCGGTCCTCACCGGGATGTTCGCCTACGCGCGCGTGCTGTACGCCAACCGCTCGGGTGAGGAGGGCTCCGTGGAGGAGGTTCTCTTTCGCGCCGAGAACGTCCGGTGGCGGTCGTCGTTCGAACGGCTCGAAGTCCCGCCGGACGTGGCGTCGGTCTCCTCGCGCGAGGTGCGCGAACGGCTTTACCGCGGAGAGGACGTCGGGGCCCTGGTGCCTCCGGAGGTCCTTCCGTTCGTGCGGAAGATGCGCTGAGCGGCTGCCCCGGGTCCTTCCGGCATCCCTGGATTCCCGGCGTGGGGTTTCGGGGACACGTCAGTGCCGTGGACTGATCCTCTACGCGTGGCGGACCCCCAGCTCCGCCAGAACGAGATCCCGGAGGCTGAAGCGGCACGCCGCCCGAGCGGCCTGACCGAAAAACCGGCCCGAGCGCCGAAAGGGGCGGGACCACGATCCCGCCCCTTTTTCGTTCCCTGCGGGGCTATCCTCTTTCCGTGGAAGGCCCGGATCGAGCTCGCGCGTTCATCGCCGCTCTCGCCGAACGCATCGAGGGCCGGCTTTTCGGGGTTCGTGAACCGCTCGGGCTGGTGTTGATCGGGATCCTCACCGACTCGCACGTCCTGATCGACGACGTTCCCGGAGTGGGGAAGACCACGCTCATCCGGATGCTGGCCAGCCTGCTGGGACTGAAGTTCTCACGGATCCAGTTCACCCCCGACCTCATGCCGTCGGATATCACGGGCACGTCGGTGCTCAACTTGAAGACCCAAGACTTCGAATTCCGGCCGGGGCCGATCTTCGCCCAGATCCTCCTGGCGGACGAGATCAACCGCGCCACGCCGAAGACCCAGGCCGCCCTCCTTGAAGCGATGCAGGAGCGCCAGGTCACGGTGGACGGCGTGACCTACCCGCTGCCCGACCCCTTTTTCGTGCTTGCCACTCAGAACCCCGTCGAGCTGGAGGGCACCTTCCCTCTTCCCGAGGCGCAGCTCGACCGGTTCCTGCTTCGGGTCCGCCTCGGCTATCCCAGCGAGGAGCAGGAGGAGCGCATCCTGACGTTGGGGCGGGGGTCCCGGACGGTTCCGGCCACGTCGCTGCCCGATGTTCCCGACCTGATGGACATCCGGCGGTTGGTCGAGGACGTCCGGATCGAACAACCGGTGCGGCGCTACATCGTGTCGCTGGCCCGGGCCACCCGCCAGCATCCGGAGATCCAGGTCGGCGCGAGCCCCCGGGCCGTGGAGCACCTTGGGGATGCCGTTCGGGGCCGGGCCCTGCTGGACGGCCGGGAGTACGTCCTCCCCGACGACGTGAAGGCCCTGGCCGGCCCGGTCCTGACCCACCGGCTGGTGCTGACCACCGACGCCAGGATCCGCGACCGGGAGGCCGAGGAGGTCCTCCAGGAGGTCGTGCGGGAGGTTCCGGTGCCGGTCGAGTTCCAGGGGGCCAAGAGCTCCGACTGATGGCGGGAGGCGCATCACGAACACGTCCGACCGCAGAGGCGCCCTCCTCTTCCTGACGCTGGCCCTCGGCCTGATCGGGGTGGTCTCCGCGAACGTTCCGCTCTTGTTGTGGGCCGTTGGATTGGGAGCCCTGACGGGGGCGGCCGCCGCATGGTCGCGCCTGGCCTGGCGGAAGGTCGATGCATCCGCGCAGTTCCGTCCATCGAGGGCGTTCTCGGGAGAGACGGTGACGCTCGAAGTTCGGGTGACGAACGGCAAGCGGTTCCCCGTCCCTATCGTGCGAGCCAGCGTGTGGCTGCCCCGCGGCCTTCGCCCCGGCGACGTGACCGGTCCAACCACGATCAGGGGCTTCGTTCGCCGGATCTCGATGCCGTCGCGATCCGAGGCCCTGTTGGAGTTGCCCGTTCGGGTCAGCCGACGGGGCGAATACTGGCTGGAGCGAGTGCGGCTGGACATCTCCGACCCGTTCGACCTGGCCCCCCTCAGCCGGGAGCTGAAGCCCCAGGCCGACCTGCTGGTGATGCCGCAGCCTCGGATCGGCGTGCCGATGGAGGTTCGGCGCCTTCTGCCGTTCGGCGCCCCCACCCGTGCCAGCCGCATGTTCGAGGCCCGCGAGCGATTCGCGGGGGTCCGTCCCTACGAGCCGGGGGACCCGCTGAACCGCATCCACTGGAAGCTGACCGGTCATGCCGCCACGCTGCAGACGAAGCTGTTCGAGCCAACCAGGAGCGCCGACGTCCTGCTGGTGCTCGACCTCGCAGCCGGCGAGCCGTTCTGGGATCAGATCTTCCCCGAGGTCGCCGAGGACACCATCGGCTGGGCGAGCTTCCTGGCCAGGCAAGCCATCGCCGCCGGTTGGCGGGTCGGGCTGGTGGCGAACACCCATCTGACCCAGGGCCGGGGTCCCCTGAGGATCCCCGCCTCGGCTTCGCGGGGGCACGAAGCCACGCTGTTCGCCGCGATGGCCAGGATGCCGAACGAGGCGACCTCGGACCTCGCTCCGGTCCTCCGGGAGGCCGGTCGGCGCCTCGGACGGGACAGCACGGCGGTCGTCATCTCGCCCAGGCCGGGGAGGTGGCTCGCGGAGGAGATGGACGTGTTGCGACGGCGGGGCGCGCAGGTCGTTCATCTGTCGCCGTTGACGGCGGTGCCGTCGTGAGCTCCTGGCGAACCCTGCTCGGGGAGGAGGCCGATCCTGCCGCGGCCGCCCTCGACCGGCGGAGCGTGCTGCCGGCGGCTCTGGCCGCCCTCGGGGAAGCCGCCGTCCTGTTCCTGCCCTTCAAGGCCATGGCGATCGACGGCTTCGATGCCACCGGCGGCCCGATGGTGGTCTATCCGGCGTTCGTGGCGCTCTTCGTCGGGTCGGTGGGCGTGTCGACCGCCCTCCGGAGGTTCAGGACCCTGCCCTCCGTGGTCGCTGGGGCGGCCATCGTCCTCGGGGTGCTGCAGGGCTTGGTGTGGGGTTCCGGGGGGACGCTCCCGGCCGTTACCGGAGTGGTCCTCGCACTCCTCCTTGGCTTCCGGGTCGTGGCGCTGGCCATCCGCGACTGGAGGGATCCCATCCGAGGCTCGTTCGCCGCCGGCGCCGCGGTCCTTCTGCTTGAGGTGTTGATCGGGTCCAGCGAGACGGTGGGGTGGCGCCCGCTCCTCACGCCGATCATCGCGCAGTTCTTCCTGGGGTCCCTGGCCTCCCGGGCGGCCAGCGTCCGGCTTAGCAGTCGTCCCGCCCGCGAGGAGACCGACGAGCGCGAGCCCCGTCGGTGGCTCCGGACCACGGTGATCATCGTTGCCGCCCTGGCGGCCGTTCTGGTGATGGCCGGCGTGCTGGGGAGACGAGGCGGCGCGCTCCAGTGGGTCGGGCAGGGCTTGTTCCGCGTCGGGGCCGAGCTGATCGGCCTGATGGCGTTCGCCCTGGCCAAGGTGCTCCTCCGGCCGCTCAACTGGGTGGTTACCACCCTTCACCTCAACCTCGAGGCGCTCAGTCGGGCCGCGGAGAACCTCGAAGGGTTCGGGCAGACGACCCGCCAGGGCCACCTGGGGCACGCCTCGGCGCTGAACCGCATCCTGGGCCTCCTGTTCTTCGTCGTGGTCGGCGTCCTCCTGGTCCGGGCCCTCCGCCGGCGCCGCGAGCTGATCGAGCGGTTCCGTCCTTCGGACATGTCCGAGGCGGAGGCGAAGGCCACCCCGTACGCGATGCTGCGAGCTCGTCGGAAGCGACGGCGTTTCGGGCCGGAGCTGCCCACCGACACCGTTCGGCGCTGGTACGCGCAGGCGCTCCTGGCGTTGCAGCGGCGGGGGCTGCCCAAGCCCCCCGCGGAGACGCCGGGGGAGTACCTTCGAGCGGTGATCGAAAGCCTGCCGGCGTGCGCGGCGGAGTTCACCGTCCTGACCCGCGCCTACGAGGACGTCCGCTACGGGAACCGCCCCTTCGACGAACGGGCCATCGCACGGCTGGAGCCGCACCGGGTCCTGCTCATGGAGACGATCAGCCGAACCCCGATCCCGACTCAAGGGACGGATTGAGGTGGCCATGACCAGCTCCGGGCGAGCGAGGCAACCGGCGATGGCACCGAGCGGGGCGAGCCGATGGTTGAATACGTCCGTCACCGGCAAGAGCTGAGGTCGGAAAGATGATCAGAGTCAGGCGAGACAGCGAGATCCACGACAAGGAAGGCGGCTGGTTCCGCGCCCGGTGGCACCTCTCGTTCGACGACTACTTCGACTCCGAGTACACGAGCTTCGGGTCGCTCCGGGTGTTCAACGACGACCGGCTCATCCCGGGCGCGGTGTGGCCTCTCCACCCGCATCGGGACATCGAGGGCCTCACGTACGTCGTGCAGGGCACGTTCCAGCACGCCGACAGCTTGAAGGGCGACGACTACCCGAAGCTGCCGGCAGGATCTGTCCAGCGCATGACGCTCGGGTCCGGCTCCTGGCACTCGGAGCAGAACGGATCGCAGACCGAGCCCATGCGGTTCATCCAGATGTGGATCCTGCCGAAGGAGCGGGGACTGCCGCCGTCCGTCGAGCAAAAGGTGTTCACGAAGGAGGACCGCACCGGCCGCCTGCTCGAGGTGATCTCGCCCGACGATGGCGACGCCGTCCTCGTGCACCAAGACGCCCGCGTATACATCTCTTCTCTCCCGAAGGGAGCCGAGGTCGCCCACAAGCTAGATATGAGTCGTGGGTTGTACCTCTACCTGATCGAAGGGGCTCTCGGCCTGGATGGCGAACGGTTGACCACCGGCGACGCCGCCCAGATCTTAGACGAGCCCGAGGTCACGGTCCGCGCCGACGACGACAGCGAGCTGATCATGGTCGAAGTGCGCCTGGACTGAGCCTGCAGGAAGGATCAGGGGCGTGATGGCGGCTTGGCCACCATCAGCCATTCGTCCTGGAGCTTCCCCTCGTGGAGCTCGACCTCGGGCATGAGGCGGACCTTCCGGAACCCGGACTTCTCATAGCAGCGGATGGCTCGCTCGTTCCATGCGAACGGCGTGATCACGACCTCCGAAGCATGCCGGTCGCCGAACAGGTGATCGAGGACCGAACGGAGGGCGCGGGTTCCAAGGCCCAGGTTCCAGAGTTCGGGCTCGCCGATGAAGATGTCGATGGAGTACCGGGCTGGCTCAGGCGCGAGCCCCAGCACCGTCATCCACTCGTCGAAGTCGTCGGTCCGATAGAACTGGAGGTAGCCGATCGGCTCACCGGCCAGCTCCAGGATGCACGAGGCCACCGAGCCTTCACCGCGGGAGCGCGGACCGTACTTCTCCCGTGCTCCCTCGACGGACAGCCGGTTGTCCCGGCCGTCGTAGAACTCCAGCACTCGCTCGTCGGAGAGCCATCGCGACATCAGCTCGTAGTCGGAGGTCTCGTCGCGCATCAGACGGACCACCAGGTCCCCGTCGCGTGCACCGACGTCCTCGACCCGCACGACCGCTACTCCTTCGATCCGGGCTCCGGCTCCTCGAGCTCAGCGCCGATCGCGTGGTAGCCGCCATCGACGTGGATGATCTCCGCCGTGATGCCCTTCGACCAGTCGGACAGCAGGAACGCCACGGTGCGGGCCACCGGGTCCGGGTCGTGGACGTCCCAGTTCAACGGGGCCCGCTTGCCCCACGCGTTGGCCAGGATGTCGAACCCCGGGATGCTCTTGGCCGCCATCGTTCGAAGCGGCCCGGCCGACACGCAGTTGACCCGGATTCCGTGCGGCCCCAGGTAGCGCGCCAGATAGCGCGTGATCGCTTCGAGTGCAGCCTTGCTGACGCCCATCCAGTCGTAGATGGGCCAGGCGACGGCCGCGTCGAAGTCCATGCTGACGATGGCCCCGCCTTCCTGCTGCATGAGGGGCATCATCCCCACGGCCAGCGCCTTCAGCGAGAAGGCACTGGTCCGGTAGGCGACCGCCGCGCTCTCCCACGGAGTATTCAGGAACTCGCCCCCCAGCGCATCCTGCGGGGCGAAAGCGATGGCATGCAGGAAGCCGTCCACCCGCCCCCACCGAGACCCCAGCTCGCCGGCCAGCCGGTCGATGTGCGAGGCGTCGTTCGCGTCCAGCTCCAGGACATCCGGAGTCTGTGGGAGCCGCCGGGCGCTCTTCTCGGTCAGCCCCATGCCCTTCCCGAAGCTCGTGAGCACCACCTCCGCGCCCTCTTCCTGCGCGATCCGAGCCACGGCGAAGGCGATCGACTGGGGCGTGAGCACGCCGGTGATCAGCAGACGCTTTCCCTCGAGCAGCACGACAGCGGGAGTCTAGGGCACTGGGTCGCGGGGCCGCCGCCACCCGGGCCTCAAGAGGAGCTGCTAGGAGATTTCGAGCTCCATGCCCTCGTACGACAGGGCCAGGCCATTGTGTTCGTCGCCCCACAGGTCCTTGGCCCTGGCCAGCATCGACTCGAGCTGGCCGTCGGAGTGCAGCGGGTCGTGGTGGAAGAAGTACAGCTGGCGGACCTTGGTGATCAGGCCGAACGTCACCGTTTGGGCGATGCTGGAATGCCCCCAGCCGACCCGGGGCGTGTACTCGTCCTCGGTGTACTGGGCGTCGTGGAACATCACGTCCGCCCCGTACGCAAGGCCGTATCCGGAGATCCACTCCGGCGCCACTGCCTGCAGGTCGATGCCCAGCGCCGGCTCGTGGTCGGAGATGTACGTGAACACCTTCCCCTTCTCCTCCAGTCGGTAGCCCACCGTCGGTCCGGGATGGTTGACCTGCTCGGCCCTGACCTTGACCGAACCGATCTCCCACTCCTCCTCGGGGACGTCGTGGAACACGAGGTTCGAGGGGATGTCGTCGATGTGCACCGGGAAAAGGGGCGGCGAGAAGTACGCCGCGAGGCGTTCGCGCAGCGTGTGGAGGGGGGACGGCGGACCCCAGAGGTGGATCTCGACGTTCGGGTCCCACACCGGCCCGAAGAACCCCAGGCCCTCGATGTGGTCCAGGTGCAAGTGGGTCAGCAGGATGTCCATCCGGTCGGGACGGTCCTTGCCCATGGCCACCCCAAAGTTCCTTGCCCCGGTTCCCGCGTCGACGATGATCAAGCGATCGTCCGTAAGGCGGATCTCCACGCACGAGGTGTTCCCGCCGTACCGCACGGTCTCAGGACCGGGCGCGGCCAGCGAGCCCCGGCAACCCCAGATCTTGGCCCTCACGGCTGGGCCTCTTCCCGCCGAGCGTCCTCGACGTGGTGCTCCCAGAACACCGCTGCGGCTCCCACGAACTCGTCCTTCCGGGCGAACAGGGGGAGGGCGGTGACAGCGATGGGGAGCTCGTCGCCCTCCATGTTCTTGATCTTGAGTGCCCGGTGGGTTGGCCGACGCTCTCGGCGGGCAACCGCCAGGGGGAGCTGGTCGGTGGCGATCGGGCGGCCGTCGAACTCCATGGCCACGATGGCCTGCGACCACTCCTCCTCGCGCATCATCCCGACCTCTCCGAACGTCTTTCCCAGGATCTCGGCAGCCGCCTCGTTGAAGTAGACCAGCGTTCCCTCATCGTCGACCACGAACACTGCGGACGCCAGCTTGTCGGCGAGATCGCGCGCCAGGATCAGAACCAGGTTTCTCTGCTGCATGCCGCTCACCCCGAACGACCGGTCCGGACCTTTGAGGCCGGAGCCCGGCAAGGGTAGACCTTGAAAGAACCAACCTCAATAGGCCCACCGGACTGTATTTGCTCGGGCTCCTTCGGGTACATTGGTTGAGATGAGCAGCAAGGCTCCCGAGAGGGCTTCCTCCGGGGAGGTCATCCGGGAGCGTGTCCGTACGTTGCCGCGACGATTCCGTCGAGAATCCGCCAACGGCCTGGTAGCCGAGTGGGAGCTTCGGATCGGTTCGCAGGCCTTCGCCGTCTCCATAGTTGACCACGGCTGCTACGTCCGCGAAGGACCCAGCACCTCTCCCCAGACCATCATCGAGGCCGAGCCCGCCACGTGGCTCGCCTTCGACGAGGGCCGGCTCGACGGCAGCAGGGCCTTCCTGGAACGAACGGTCACCGTCACCGGGAACCTCGACCTGGCCGTACGTCTGCAGATCCTGTTCAAGCCCTACAAGCGAGCGAGGAAGGGGACCGACATCGATCAGGTGGACATCCAGGCCGACGGGGTGAACCTGTCCTGCTACGTCCTGGGCTCGGGACCGGCCATCCTGCTGATCCACGGGCTGGGCGCGTCCAAGATCTCGTGGCTCCCCATCCTCTCGCCACTGGCCGAGCGTTACCGCGTGATCGTCCCGGACCTCCCCGGCCACGGGGAGTCTGAGAAGCTCCGCACCGACTACTCGCCCCGGTTCTACGCCAAGGTCCTCCGGCACCTGCTTGACCAGGTGGAGGTCGAGCAGGCCATGGCGGTGGGGAACTCGATGGGGGGAAGGATCGCCGTCGAGATGGCGCTGCGGTCGCCAGGAAGGGTCTCGGCCCTGGGTCTGGTGGCGCCGGCCGTTCCCGGCGTCCGGATGCGGTACCTGATGGGGTTCACACGGGTCATCCCCACGGAGTTCGGGGCCATCCCGTTCCCGCTGCGCGAACGCTGGACGGAGCTGATCCTCCGAAGGCTGTTCGCCAATCCCGGGTTCCTGAACGACGCTGCCCTCCATGCGGCGTCCGGCGAGTTCATCCGGATCTACAAGGATCCGGTGGCGCGGATGGCGTTCTTCTCCTCGCTCCGACACCTCCTCACCGAGAGGCCGGAGCCCTTCTTTTCGACCCTCCGTCGCATCAAGCAGCCCACGGTCGTCATCCTGGGCGAGCACGATCGGCTGGTCCCTCCGAAGCTCGGCGTGCGGCTGGCCGCGCGCATGCGAGACGCCGATCTGATCGTGCTGCCCAACGTGGGCCACGTCCCGCAGTTCGAGGCGACCGACCAGACGCTCCTGGCGCTGCTCGAGCTGGCCGATTCGGCCCTCCCCGGGAAGAACGGCCGATAGGAGCCCGCCTCCTTCCGTCGAGACGACGTCACGTACGATGAGGCCCGATGCCGGGTCCCACCCGAGTAAAGTCACGCGCCCCGACGAAGGTGCCCTTCCCGCTGGTCGCGGGGTTCCTCCTGGCCGTCGTTATCGCTGTGGTGACCTATCGGGCCCAGGCTTCGGGTCCTCCAGGTCCTGTCGGCGCTTCCTCGACGGCGACCGGCAATCCGAGCGCCGGCTCGAGCCCCAGCCCGCAGCTCGAACCGCTGCCCGAGTGCCGGTACGGATCGCTCCAAGCCACGAGGACGCGGTACCGCGATTGGCGCTACACGCTGCTCGACACGAGCTTCGGGTTGTCCAAGACGTACACGCCACCCGGGCTGGTCTCGACCGGCCGGGCCGGGCTGGAGGACGGATACCTGGTCAGGAAGGTCGTGATCAGGGACCTGACTGCCCTCCGAAAGGCGGCGGAGGAAGTGGGCTATCCCATCGGCCTGGTGGCCGCGTTCCGCAGCTACCAGACGCAGGCCGAGCTCTTCGACAAGCGGAAGGCGCAGCTGGGCTTCGACCAAGCGGTGCTGAAGACGGCCAGGCCCGGCCATTCCGAACACCAGCTCGGCACCACGCTGGACTTCAAGACGAAGGGTGCCCGCGACGTGAACAAGGACTGGGCTCGAACGCCGACCGGGGAGTGGGTTACGGCGAACGCCTGGCGGTTCGGCTTCATCCTGAGCTACCCCCGCGCCCAGCACGAGCTCACGTGCTATGGGTACGAGCCCTGGCACTTCCGCTACCTCGGACGTGAGCTGGCCGCGCAAGTCCACGGATCGGGACTCACGCTGCGCGAGTTCCTCTGGAAGTGGCGCCAGGAACACCCCGCCTGAGCCGCAGGCGGGACGTCCGGTTCATGTCCGCCCGAACATCCGTAAACACGAGCCTTTTGCAGGCTGGTCGCTTACGATTGTCCGCCGATACGATGAAGCTCCTTCCGTCCCCGCCCGTGGATCCGCGCCGGTGAGCAGGCTGCTCGAAGCGCCCCCTCGCCGGCCGCCCAGCCATCGGTCAGGTCCCCACTATGGGTTCCGCCGGCTGGTTGCGCTGCTGCTGGTCGTCTCGGTCGGCGTTCTGGTGTGGCGCTCGGGCGTCGTGGATTCCTTGCTCGGCAACGACGGCACGTCGAGATCGAAGCAGGGATCGACGGCGCCGAACCCATCAGCCAAGGGTTCGACCCCGACCACCGGGAGTTCGGCATCGCCGGCGGCCAGCCCCACGGCCGGCCCGATCAATACGAAGTTCCCCGGCCTGACCACGTTCCGGGGCAACGCCTCCCGCTCCTATTACGGTGAGGGGCCCCTGCCCAAGAACCCCACCATCCTGTGGCGCTACCCCGCGTACGGTGGGATGTGCAGCACGTCGGCCAACATCGACGGCACCAGGGTGTGGTGCGGCATGGGCTGGACGGGACAGCCGAACGTGATCCAGCACGCGAACGGCCGGATCGAGATCCGGTTCGGGGCGTACGACGGTCACTACCACTTCCTCGACGGGACCACCGGCAAGCGGATGCGCCAGGACGTGATCACCGGAGACCTCACGAAGGGGTCGGCCACGTCGGATCCCGATGGCTTCCCGCTGTACTACGGAGGATCGCGAGACAACGACTTCCGGATCATGGCCGTCGACCGCAAGAAGCCCACGGTCCTGTGGCGGCTCAACGCCATCTCCAGCGTTCCCCACAAGATGTGGAACGACGACTGGGACGGAGCGCCGCTTGTCCTGGGCGACTACCTGTTGGAAGGCGGCGAGAACTCCTGGTTCTACGTGATCAGGCTGCACCGTCACTACGACAGTGCGGGCAAGGTTCAGGTGGACCCGAAGGTCGTGATGCTGGTTCCCGGCTGGGACCAGCAAGAGCTGCGCGACATCGGCGATGAGAGCGTCTCCATCGAGAACTCGGTCGCCTTCTACAAGGGCGTGGCCTATTTCGGGAACTCTGGAGGTCTGGTACAGGGGTGGGACATCAGCGACATCCTGAGCGGCGGGACCAAGTACAAGCGGGTGTTCCGGTTCTGGGCCGGCGACGAGACCGACGCCTCCATCGTCATCGACCAGGAAGGCTTCCTGTACGTCGCCCGGCACCGGTCGTACAACATCCCGAACCGTCCCCAGACCCGGTCGCACGAGGTGGGCAGCCTGATGAAGCTCGACCCGCGCAAGCCCAACGACCCTGTCGTCTGGTCACGACAGATCGGTGGGTTCGAGCCGGACGGTGGGATCCTCGGAACACCCGCCCTCTATAAAGGCGTGGTGTGGGTGACGCAATCCGAGGGGGGGATCGTCGCCGTCAATCAGAAGACCGGACGTGTCCTGTCCCGAAGGAAGCTCCCAGGGCCCACGTGGACGTCTCCGGTGCCGATCGACGACCAGCTCCTGGTGGGGGACTGCAACGGCGGCCTCCATAACTTCGACATCTCGAACCCCCGTCATCCTCGGCAGCTCTGGGTGGTCCAGCTGTCGGGTTGCGTCGAGGCCACTCCGGCGGCGTGGCACGGAATGATCTGGGTCGGCTCCAGAGGTGGCGCCATCTACGGCATCGGGGACGCCTGAGCCCCCCTTCCCACGTCTGCGTGAGCCGCTAGTCCGCGCTGACCTCCCGCGCCGCCTCGGTAAACCAGGCCATGTGCTTGTTGAGCTGCTCTCCCGTCTTCGCCTGCACGATGCCGAAGTTGGACACGACGGCCTGCGCACGGACGGACATCCGCTGGAAGTTGTCCTCGTAGCGGACCTGGTTGAGCTCGTCCAGGTCGCCGCGGACCAGGAAGAACCCCTCCAGGTCTCCGCCGTGCGGCTCCAGGAAAAAGGGTTCGACGGAGGCCACCCGCCCCTGTTCGACCAGCTTCGTAAGGTACGCCAACGACTCCATGAACAGCTCGACCGCCTTCCGCTCCCGCCCGGAATGGGTCTCTCCCCAGCCGATGAACAACGCGCCGTACGCCATCAGTCCTCCCGCCTCCTCACCCGGCGAAGCATTCCACCCGCCGCCCTCTCCGACAACCGCAGGCTCGGCTCGGTCGCATTTCGAACGAACTGCTTTACGCTTACTCCATGAGCGCTCTGACCGTTGCTTCGAAGGCACCTGCCATCCCCGGGGTCAACTTCGGAACCGGCCCCCAGGTCATGTTCTTCTACAAGGTGACGTGCCCGGTGTGCGAGATGGCTGCGCCGAAGGTTCAGACGTTCGAATCAGCATATCCGGGGAGGGTCGTCGGGATCGGACAGGACCCCCGGGAGAAGCTCACCGCTTTCGAGGCGCAGTTCGGGACGACGTTCCGATCGGTCGTCGACGCCCCTCCCTACGACGTGTCGAACGCGTACGGCATCGAGGTCGTGCCGACCACGTTCCTGGTCGACGGGGAGGGAGCGATCCTGGACACGGTCGAATCGTGGGACCGGGAGGGGCTGAACAGGATCTCGCAGCGCCTGGCGGAGCAGACCGGCGCCGGATACGCCGAGATCTCGAGCCCGTCCGACGGCCTGCCGCCCTTCCGCCCCGGCTGAGGCTCCCGGAACGCGCGCTAGGTCAGCGCGCCGCGGCTAGACTTCCCCTCTATGGCGGTCGTCAGCCTTCGCTCGCCGCTGCGGGACCTCGCGGACGGCTCCGGCAAGCTCGAGGTGCGGGGTTCGACCGTGGCCGAGGTCATCGAAAGGCTCGAGCGCGCCTACCCCAGGTTGCGGGGCTGGCTCATGGACGAACGGGGCCGTGTCCGCGAACACATCGCGATCTTCGTCAACGGCGAGCGGACCGGGCAGGAGTCCCCCGTCGCGCCTTCCGACACGGTGCACGTGCTGCCTGCGATCTCCGGGGGCGCTCTTCAGACGGCAACCCGCACCCAGACCCAGGTTCCCGAAGCCGACGAGCATGAGGAGGCCGAGCTTCTGGCGGGGACCAGGAAGGGCCTGTTCGTCCTACGAGGGCCCAGGGGGGGATCGATGCGTGAGGTGGCCCGGCGGTTCGAGGGCTCCGTGGTTGAGTTCGCCGTTCGCGATCCGCGCACCGGCACCTACATGGCCTCGGTGACACAAGGGCAGTACGGCCCGCAGCTGTACTACACGGAGGATCCAACGGGCGAGTGGACCCAGGCGCAGGGGCCGGCGTTCCCGGAGGGTTCGGACAGCGCGGTCGAGCGGATCTGGTCGATCCAGCCGGGCATCGAGGAGGGCGTCGTGTGGGCCGGCGTGGCGCCGGCGGCGTTGTTCAAGAGCGGAGACGGCGGCCGGACCTGGACCCTGAACAAGGGGCTGTGGGACGAACCGAGCCGCAAGGACTGGTCACCCGGGGCAGGTGGCCTGTGCCTCCACTCGATCTGCACCTGGCCGGACGACCCTTCGAGGCTGGCCATCGCGATCTCCGCCGCCGGCGTGTGGCTGTCGGAGGACGGCGGCGACTCGTGGAGGCGTGGGAACCGAGGTCTCGTTCCCCGCTACATCCCGGAGGAGGCGCGGGAGGGGATCACCGACCTGTGCGTCCACAATATGCATCGCGCGCCGCTGGAGCCGACCACGCTCTACATGCAGTTCCACGGTGGCGTGTACCGGTCCGACGACGCGGGGGAGTCGTGGGAGGACATCGGATCGGGGGGCGGGTTGCCGTCGGACTTCGGCTTCCCGATGGCGATCGACCCCGCCGACCCCGATCGGGCCTTCATCATCCCGCTGCGAGGCGACTTCGACCGGGTCACTCCGGATGGGAAGGTGCGGGTCTTCGAGACCCGCGATCGAGGCGATACCTGGTGGCCGCTCTCCAACGGCCTTCCACAGGACGACGCCTACCTCACCGTCCTCCGCCAGGCTCTTGGGCACGACGGCAAGACGCCGCTGGGACTGTACTTCGGTGCGGAGTCCGGAGAGGTGTTCGGGTCGGTCGACGGAGGAGCGACGTGGGCCACCGTCGCCGAGCATCTCGCTCCCGTCTACTCGGTCCGGGTCTCGACGTAGGCGTTTCGGCGCCTGCCCCCCCGCGAGGAGGCCCGGGGCTATCCTGACAGAGCGGCGACCCTCAACATGGTGAGGGCCACGCCCAGGAACGCGATCGCGGCGAAGCCGACGGCCTGAACGACGCCCCTGACCTCGCGCGGCCCGACACCCTCGGCGAGCGTCCCCGCCACGGCCCCGGTGACCAGCCCGCCGAGGTGCGCGAAGTTGTCGATGCCGGCGAAGGAGAACCCGAGGACCAGGTTGATCCCGATCAGCATCAGCGCCCATCGCAGGTTGGTCGAGGCGAACGCATCTCCGCGACGCCGGAAGTTGTACGCCACCCATGCGCCGAGCAGACCGAAGATGGCTCCGGACGCGCCGACCGCCACGGACCGGGGATCGCTGAAGACGAACGAGGCGACGCTGGCCATCAGGCCGGACGCGAAGTAGATCGCGAGGAACCGGACCTGGCCGTAGATCCTCTCGATGATCGACCCGAACAGGTACAGGCCATACATGTTCAGGGCCAGGTGGATCAAGCCGGCGTGCAGGAACATCGCGGTGAACAGGCGCCAGTACTGGTGGCCCCGGGCGACGGCGAGGGGCTGCATGGCCCCCAGGTTGTACAGGGTTCGCAGGCTCGGGTTCCCTGCCACCGCGCTTCCCACGCCCGCCGCTACCTCCAGCACGAACATCGCGATGTTCACGATGAGCAGGGCGCGGGTGACCGTGCCGGTTCCCCCGAGGGTCAGGGTGGACCGGCCGCGGGCCGTCTGCCGCTGCGAACCTGCGTCGTCCGGGCACTGGTAGCCGACGGGAGCGGGTCGCATGCAATCGGGACAGATGGGCCTTCCGCAGCGCGTGCAGTGGACCCCGGTCAACACGTCGGGGTGCCGGTAGCAGGGCTCCAAGGTGAGCCCCGAGGTCCGCTCGGCAGGCTTGCCCGGGTCCGGGCCTGAACCTGGGACGGGCCGGGGTGGGATCCGACCGGGGGGATCGGGGATGGGTGGGACGCGGTCGTCCATGCAATCGATGGTACCGCCGGTTCCGGATAACTCTTGTCGCGGCTAGTCGCCGGGGGGGTGGTGGGAACCGGGGACGGGGCGGCTGTTGACGCCGGGCCCCCGCGGGTGCTCACTTCGCTCCGCGCCCGCGGGGGCCTCCCCGGCTACGCGCCGCCCGGCGCCGGCGTCCCAGCCGACCACTTTGACCACGTCGATCGCTACGACCGGGCCTGGCGGAGCATTCGATTCGTATTGCCTGTACTTCTCCGTCAGCAGACGGATGCCTCGTTCCCACTCGTCGCCTGGTTCTAGGATGCGGGCAACTCCCTTGGCTCTGACCCACCAGAGTTCGTGCCAGTTCTCTTGGTAGTTGTCGATGACCACTTCGACGTTGGGATTTGCTCGCATGTTCGCCACCCGTTTGAGCTCCCTCGATCGTTTGGGTTTGGCGTCGACGGTCCAGTAGATGGTGCGGCCTTCGACGGCGAAGACGAAGGGCACCACGTGGGGGGTACCGTCGAGGCCGCTGGTGGCCAGGTGGCCGACGCGGGCGGCCTTCAGCCGGTCCCACACGTCGGCTTCGTCCATGACGCCAGAGTAGTCGGCGAGGTACCTCGAGCGACTCGGCTCAGGGAATGGTGACGCCCTCCAGCTGGAGGAGCTTGACCTTCCGGTCGAGGCCGCCGGTGTAGCCGCCCAGGCCGCCGCCGGTCCGAACCACTCGGTGGCAAGGAACCACGATGGGGATGGGGTTCGAACCGAGAGCGTTGCCTGTGGCTCGAACGGCGAGGGGACTGCCAGCCCGCGTGGCCACCTCCCGGTACGTGGACACCGCCCCGAAGGGGATGCGGGCCGTCTGCTCCAGCACCTTCCGGGTGAACCCGTGCACCAGGGAGAGGTCGACCTGGACGGTGAACGAATGACGGTCGCCGGAGAAGTACTCCTCCAGCTCGCGGCGGACCCCATCGGTTGACCGCGGCGATTCCAGCACCCTGGGGGACACTTTCGCGGCGAGCTCTTCCAGCGTCTCGTCGAAGTCGTGATTCGGGTAATCGACCCTGACCAGGCCCTGCTTGGTCACCGCGACGAGCAGTTCTCCGAACGGAGAGTCGACGAAGGAGTAGGCCACGTCGATCAGGCCGCTGGCCCCGGCCAGTTCCGCCACCGAGGCGGCCAGCTCCGCCGACCGGTCCCCCATCACCTTCACCAACTCCTTCATCTCCCTCTGCATCGCGTTCATCCCGGACTCCGTTCCAACGCCTCGTCGTCCCCCGGCTGCCACGAATCCTTCAGCTCCCGGAGCTTCTTCACACCCTGGTAGACGTTCGCTCGAGCCGCCTCCTCGGTGGACTCCATGGCTTCCCCGATCTCCGCGTACGAGCGGTCCAGGACGAACCGATGTACGACGGCGGCTCGTTGTCGCGGCGGTAGCTCCCGCACGGCTCGCCAGAGACCGTTCTGGGACGCCAAGCGGTCGAACACCTCGCGTTCGGCCGCTCCGTCCGGCACGTCTGCCACCTCCGCCACATCCCCCACCACAATCGGTTGGCGTTGCCGGCGCCGGCCCGCGTCCAACGCCTTGCGGGTGGCGATTGTCAGGATCCACACCCGAAGGTTCGCCGCGTCTCGGAGCTTCGGATACGATCGAAGTGCGGCCAGGAACGCTTCCTGGAAGCAGTCGTCGGCCTCGTTCGGTCCCACCTGGGCCAGCAGGAACCGGTAGACGACCTTCCGATGCTCCTCCAGGAACACCTGGAACGGGGGGATCGCCCCTCGCCACCCTGCCCTTCGTGTTCTGGCCTCAGCGCCAGTCATCTGCGCGCCCATCGAGAGTTGAACGCACCGGCCCGCCGGAACGTGAGATGGGGCACGAGGCGGTCAGACCGGTGGCCACGGATACGCCCGGTCCGGGCCGGGGTGGGGGAAGCGCGGGGCGCGGAGCAGATCTTCCGCCCGGCTGCCCGTGGCCTCGACCTCGCCTTCGCCCAGCAGCCCAAGGAGCTCGTCCCGGACGGGGCCGGATCGAAGCTCGCCGGCCACCCGCTCGACGTCGGCGAGAAGGGGACCCGGCACCCGTTCCCCGGCGAAGTCCCAGATGACGGTGTGGAGCTTCGGCTCCTCGCCGAAGCAGACGCCATGGTCCACGACCCAGATGCTCCCGTCCGAGGCCGGCAAGCAGTGGCCCGACTTCCGATCGGCGTTGTTCGCGATGACGTCGAACGCAGCGACGGGCCGGAATTCGTCGAGACAGCGTTCGCGGAGCGTGAAGAAGTGGTCGCCGGTGGCCGGCTCGACGAACAACTGGACCGAACCCGGGCCATGGGGGCCCTCCCGCAGGACGGTCGGCGGGACCCGCGGCCACCCGAGGCCGCGAGCCAGGACAAACGCCGCAACCTCCCGGTTGCAGAGCGTCCCCTCGGGGAAGTCCCACAGGGGCGTCTCCCCTTCACGAGGCTTGTACACGCCGAACCCCGTGCGGTCTCCATCGCTGAGCTCCACCATGAACGTGTAGTTGGACGCCCGGGGCATCAGCCCCAGCAGGCGGACCTCGGCCTCGGCCAGGAACCGAACGGCTGCGGCGTCGGTGGGGGAGACGGATTGGGCTGCAGTCACGCGCCGCTCTGCCCGCGGTGGCCGTTCAGCGCCGGACACTGGTGTCCCTCCGGATCGATGGGGTTGCCGCACAACTGACATCGGGGTCGTCCGGCCGCGCACACCGCCGCGCCGTGGCGGGCCAGCGACAGCATCTGCTCGCGCGTAGCCCAGAAGCGAACCTTCCCCCTTTCGGCCTCGAGCTCCGGTTCGACGGGTGTTTCCAGGCCGGTCTCGAGCTCCGCTTCCCGCTCTGCCTCGAGCGTGGTCAGGTCCTCCTCCCCGAGTCCTTCCTCCGTCTCGTCTTCTTCCTCTTCAGCTTCGGCTTCGTCGACCTCGTCCTCGGGGAGAAGTTCCTCGGCTTCGAGCAGTAGCAGGTCGCGCTCCTCCTGGTACCCGATCGAAAGGCGACCGGCCCGCCACTCGGGCACGACGGGTTCGTCGAGCCCCATGGCCTCCTCGGGAGGTCCTTGCCCCGTCTCCTTGCCCACCCGGGAAAGGATCTCCACCACGGAGGCTGCCAGCAGTTGGACCTGCTGCTTCTCCACCAGGAGCGTGACGATGTGGTCCTCCTTCTTCCCCTGGATGTAGAAGACCCGCGCTCCCGGTGAACCAACGGCGTCTGCCGTGAGCCGGTCCACGGGGTCGAGCTCGATCAGCACTTCTCCATCCTAGGAGCTACTCCTGCCGCCTCGGTCGGCGATGGCCGTTGGACGAACCGAGGGGGCGTTCCCGTCCAGCCAGGTCGGCCAGCGTCCCCGTGTCGTTGACCCGGAGGATGCGCGGGATCCGGTCCCCCAGGACGAGGGCGGAGACCGACGCCGGGCTCACCGTGAAACGCTGGAACAGGTCGATGTGCACACCGGCGTAGTGGGCGAGAGCCAGCCGGATCACGTCGGCGTGGGTCACCGCAACGACCACCCCTCGCGGCGAGCGACGGGCGATTCCGTCCAATGCCGCCACCGCCCGTCGCTGGGCCCCGACCAGGGTCTCGCCCCCGGGGAACTCAACAGAGGAGGGCAGCAGCTGGATGCGCCGCCACAGCTTCGTCTTCATCAGGCCGGCGATCGGGCGGCCGGCCCACTGTCCGTACCCGACCTCCTCCAGGTCGGCCAGGACGGCGATCTCCAGACGCCTTGCCGCGGCGATGGGCTCCCCCGTCTCCACGCATCGCTCCAGCGGACTGGCGTAGACGGCCGTGAGGCGGAGCGGCGCGAGGCGCTCGGCGAGCCCCTTGGCCTGTAGCCGGCCCTCCTCCGAGAGGTGGATCCCCGGAAGCGAGCCGGACAACCGCTTGCCCGTGACGTCGGTGACGGCGTGCCGAACGAGGAGCAGCAGGGTCATGGCCGGGGAAGGATACTCTCGGTCTCCCGGACCGGAGCGGTGGGTATCCGGATCACGAAGCTCGAACCGCGGCCCAGCTCGCTGTGGACAAGCACGCTACCGCCGTGGTTCTCGACCACGTGCTTCACGATCGACAGGCCCAGACCGGTGCCCCCGGTCTCCCTCGACCTGGCTCGGTCGACCCGGTAGAAGCGCTCGAAGACCCGGTCCTGGTCACGGGTAGGGATGCCGATGCCGGTGTCTCGAACGGTCAGCACGGCTGTGTCCTCGTCCATGGCCAGGGAAACCTCCACCTCCCCTCCGGGCCGGGTGTACTGGGTCGCGTTCGCCACCAGGTTCCGGACCAGCAGGGAGAGGTCGGCCCCGGACCCCATGACCTCGGCGGGGTCCAGGCGGGTCACCGCGAGGCTCAGCCCTGCCTCACGAGCGGCTGGCTCGAACCGCCGAACCTCTTCCGCCACGATGTCGTCGAATCGGACGGGAACCCGTTCGCCGGCCTCGGCCTCGAGCCTCGACAGGTCCAGCAGGTCCGAGATGATCCGCGACAGCCGGACGGCCTCGGTTTCGAGCTGGGCCACGAACCGTCCCGTCGCCTCCGGGTCGTTCGGCAGGGAGGCGGCGATGGTCTCCGCCAGGGCCCGGATGGAGGCCACCGGGGTCTTGAGCTCGTGGGAGGCGTTCGTTACGAACTCGCGGCGAACCGCCTCGACCCGGCGGTCGTGGGTGATGTCCCGGAGGACGAGCAAGATCTGTCCCTCCCCGGAGACTGGGACGGTGATCGCCTGGAACGTCCTGTCTCGAGCCGTTGTCACCTGCGCCTGGCGGGAAGCCCCTTCTTTGCGGGACCGCTCGACGAGCTCTCGAAGCTCCAGGGGGAGGAGCTTGCTCGCCTCATCCTGGCCCGGACCGAGCAGCTCTTCGGCCGGTCCATTCCGGTACAGCCCGGTCCCATCCCGGTCGAAGAGGACGACCCCTTCGCCCAGCGCGGCCAGGATCGCCTCGCGGGTTCCCTGCTCCCGACGGACGGCTTCGATGCGCTCCTCGACGTCCCGGCGCATCCGGTTGACCGTCTGAGCCAGCCCGGCCAGCTCTTCTGCCCCATGCTCGGGTAGGTTGGCGCTCGGTTCCCCCCGGCCGATCCGCTCGACGGACGCGGTGACGGTCCGAACGGGTCGCAGCACGCTGCCGGCGACGAAGACCAAGGCCAGGAGGGCCGTCAGGGCGGCCACGCCGAACCCCACGCCCAAGGCAACCCGGACCGCGAGTTGATCGGCGAAGAACCCCTCCAGCACGCGATCCAGGATGATCGCGAGGGCCAAGAGCACGCTCAGAACCGCGACGGCCTGCTTGCGGAACCGGACCGTCAGTGTGGAGGGGCGCCCTCCTTCGTCCTCGGCCGCCATCTCCGTTCAAGTGTAGGGTTCGCACCGCACGCACGGGTCACGGGATAGCCGAAGGAGTCCGACAACGAGCGTTGTGCAGGCCATCGTGCTCGGCCTCGTCCAGGGCGTGACGGAGTTCG
>JBKPGU010000124.1:0-7368 GCA_046729535.1 Actinomycetota bacterium | reverse complement strand
CTGCCGATCGCCGAGCTGGCGGCCGTGACGAAGCGACCCGATCGCGTCGTCGGCACCCACTTCTTCAACCCTCCGCCCGTGATGAAGCTGCTCGAGATCATCCCGGCGCTCACCACCTCAGAGGAGACGCTCGAGTTCGCGCGGGGGATGGGCGAACGGCTGGGCAAGAAGACCGTCCTGGCCAAGGACCGGGCCGGCTTCATCGTGAACTTCCTGCTGATGCCGTACCTGAACAGCGCGATCCGGATGCTGGAAGAAGGCTTCGCCACGCGCGAGGACATCGACGCGGCGATCCAACTGGGGCTGAGCCATCCCATGGGGCCGCTGACCCTGTTGGACTTCATCGGCCTCGACACGGCCCTGTCCGTTTCGAACGTCATCTACGACGAGTTCAAGGATCCTGACTACGCGCCGCCCACGCTGCTCAAGCGGATGGTCTCGGCAGGCTACCTGGGGCGCAAGTCGGGCAAGGGGTTCTACGACTACTCCTGACGTGGAGGCCGTCGACCTGCACGTCCACCTGCCGGTGCAGGAATGGCTTGACAAGGCCATCGGGCCGCACCTCGAGGCCACCGAGGCCTACTTCCGGGCCCGGGTCCCTCGGAAGAGCATCGAAGAGGTAGCCGAGGAATACGCCGGGCGCGACATCCTGGGCGTCGTGCTCGACTGGGACGACGAGAGCGTCAGCCGACGCGGGTTCATGGGGAATGACTGGCTGGCGTCGCTGTCGGAGAGGTTCCCGGGGGTCCTGATGGGGTTCGGCTCGGTGGACCCCTTCGCTCCGAAGGCGGTGAGCGAGATCGAGCGCTGCCACGACCTGGGCCTGAAGGGTTTGAAGTTCCACCCAACCATGCAGCGGTTCGATCCCGGCGACGGGCGATTCTCCCCGCTGTGGGAGAAGGCAGAAGAGCTGGGGCTGATCTGCCTGTTCCATACGGGCACGTGTGGGATCGGTGCCGGTACGCCGGGCGCCGGGGGGACGAAGATCCGCTATTCCCACCCGGGGTTCCTGGACTCGGTCGGCGCCGACTTCCCCGGTCTGACGCTGATCGCGGCCCACTTCGGGTGGCCCTGGTTCTTGGAGTGCCTGGCGATCGCACTCCACAAGTCGAACGTGTTCATCGAGCTGTCCGGCTGGGCGCCGAAGTACCTCCCCCCGGAGGTGGTTCGTGAGATCGGCAAGCGGCTGAACGCCCAGACGCTGTTCGGCAGCGACTACCCGTTCATCTCGCTCGACCGCTGGTTCCAAGAGTTCGAGAACCTCGGTCTGTCCGAGGAGGCCCGCCGCGCCATCCTCGTCGACAACGCCTCACGACTCCTCGGCCTGTAGGCGGTCTGGTCCTTTCCCCAACCGGCCACGGAGGTAGCCGGCCATCTTGGCGGCGTCGATGAAGGCCATCATGGCCGGCACGGCCACGACCGCCGCCGCGCGCTTGGCCGAATCGTTCGAGAGCCGGCGCCATGCTCTGGCCACGGGGCGTCCGGCGTACGCAGCGCCGGCGAGGGCGGCCAGCGCGATGAGAGGCTTCCTTCCGGTGGCTACCACCGCCGCAGCGGTCCCGTACGTGAGGAACCGGATCGCGTGCCTTCGCCCGTACATGCCTGCGCGGGCGTCGCCCTGGGCATACCGCGAGTACTGGCGCCATGTCTGGGCAAGCGACGGCCGGACCCGCCAGTAGGCCACGGCGTCCGGTGCCCGTTCGATCCGCATCCCGGCCTCGACCCACCGATGGTTCAAGTACATGTCCTCGCCGATGTCCAACCACTCCGGGTACCCGCCGCCGGCTTCGAACGCCTCCCTGCGGAACGCCACCGACCTGGCGGAGGGAAGCCAACCGGAGGGAAGCTCTTCCGGCTCGGGCAGCGAGACGGCCGCCGCGCAGATCTCGAGGAAGGAACGGGCCAGCGGCCGGTAGAACCCGGCAGACACGTCGGCACCCCGCTGCAACGGTTCGAGGATCCGCTCCAGCCAGTCCGGGGCCAGGACGCAGTCGCCGTCGCTCACCGCGATCACGTCGTGCGTCGCGGCCTTGATCGCCACGTTCCGTCCCCGGGCGATGTTCGCGCCCGTCTCCGAGATCGCGGTCACCCCTTCCGCCGCCTGGAGCAGCCGAAACGTGCCGTCGGTCGAACCTCCGTCCACCACGACCACCTCGTCCGGCAGCCGCGTCTGGGCTCGGATCGAGTCGAGGAACTCCTCGATGAAGGGCCGGGCATCGCGAACGGTGGCGATCAGCGATGTCTTCATCGCCCGTACGAAGCGCTCACGACACGACCGACTTATAGACATCCAGGGTGCGCTTGGCCGTTTCGTCCCACGAGAAACGAGCGGCGCGAGTCAGGCCGGCTTCACGAAGGCGGCCGGCCAGTTGACGGTCGGACGTCACCCGCTCGATGGCCTCGGCCAGCCCGACCACCGACCTCGGGTCGACCGGGAGGGCCGCTTCCCCCGCCACCTCGGGTAGCGATGAGGACGACGACACCACGCACGGCGTCCCGCGGCTCATCGCCTCGAGGACGGGTAGCCCGAACCCCTCGTACAGCGAGGGGTAGACGAACGCATCGGCCCCACGGTAGAGGGCGTCCAGATCCCCCGCCTCAAGGGCCCCCGTGAGGACGACGTCGCCCGGCCCCTCTTCCGAGATGGCTCGAAGGAGCGGCTGGGGACGCCACCCCATGGGACCTGCCAGGACCAGGGCATGGGGCGCTCCTCGGCTCGCCATCCTCCGATACGCGTGAACCAGACGAGCCAGATTCTTCCGTGGCTCGAGCGTCCCCACGAACAGCACGTAGGGCCGGGGCACCTTGAGCCTCGACAGAACCGCCTCGGGGTCCGCGTCCGCTGGGGGGAGCGAAACGGCCAGCGGGATGATGTGGACCTTGCGCCGATCGATGCTCGTCCTTCGCCCAAGGTCCTCCGCGGTGTGGCGAGAGACCGTGATGATGGCGTCGGCGCTCCGAGCCGCCCGGGCCAGCGCAGCGCGGTACATGAGCCTCCACGGCCGCGGGAAGAGCTCGGGCTGAGCTAGGAAGGCCAGGTCGTGCACGGTCACCACGAGATGCTGCCCCGGATCGGTGGGAGGCACGGCGGCAGGCGATGGGGAGTGCACGACCTCCGTCGAGGCAAGTGACGGAGGAAGGGCCGGTCGCCTGGCGGCCGTCCACGAGGGATAGAGGCGGCGGATCGATGCCGGGATCTCCTCCACCCGGTACTCGCGCGTCCATTCCTCGGGCTCGACACCCTCGAACCGGGCATGGAACAGGGTCATCTCCAACGATGGGGCGGCTCGGGTCATGGCCGGGACGATCTCCCGCACGTAGGTCCCCATACCTCCGGGAGCCGGCGAGAAGAGTTGGTCGATGAGGAAGGCAACGGACGTCACGCGGAAAGCTCCACGTTCCTCGGCTCTCTGTCACATCTCACCGCGAAGCCTCCATGCACTCGACCCCCTCCGATCCCACCGTGGCAGCGTGCTGGACGCCCGATTCGATGTCCAGGCGGTCGCCGGATCGAAGTTCGAACTCCTCGACCTCCGTGTGAAAGGTGATGCTCCCGCGCCTGCAGTACAGGACCTTCTCGTAGGTGTGGCTGTGCCATCCGTATCGGGCGCCGGGCCCGTTCGACCACGTGCGGGGCAAGAGACCCTCGGCTCGGAACGCTTCGGAGGGGTCGCCAGCGGCCGGGTCGGCGCGCGTGAGACGAACACGAGGCATCGAAGGTTCGCTACTTCGAATCGCCCCGCCCCATCCGCGGCTCGGTCCCCCTGCGCGTGTAGGGGTTCAAGCGGGTCCCGCCCCACGGCACCTCCGCCTGATGCCTGATCTGCAGGGCCCCGAGCCCGAGGGCCTCGGTTCGGCCGGCCAGAGACCAAGCGTCCGGGAGCTGGGAGCCCTTCCCGAAGAAAGCGTCCAGGGCGGCCAGGATCGCGCGTTCCTCCTCGGGGGTGATCCCGGGTGGCAGCACGTAGCGCATCGACTGGCTTCTTTCTACAGAGGGATGTTCCCGTGCTTGCGAGGCGGTACCTGCTCGCGCTTCGTCCGGAGCATGCGCAGCGCTTGGATCAGCCTCCGCCGCGTGTCCGCCGGCTCGATGACGTCGTCGATGAACCCGCGTTCGGCCGCGATGTACGGGTTGCCGAACTGCTCTTCGTACTCGCCGATCAGCTCGCGGCGCTTGGCCCGGGGGTCCTCAGCCGCCTGGATCTCGCGGCGGAAGATGACGTTCACCGCGCCCTCCGACCCCATGACGGCGATCTCGGCCGTGGGCCAGGCGAAGGAGACGTCGGCCCGGAGGTGCTTCGAGTTCATGACGACGTACGCGCCGCCGTAGGCCTTCCGGGTGATGACCGTGACCTTTGGGACGGTAGCTTCGGCATACGCGTAGAGGAGCTTCGCGCCACGGCGGATGATGCCTCCATACTCCTGGGCCGTGCCGGGCAGGAACCCCGGCACGTCCTCGAACGTGACCAGATGGATGTTGAAGGCGTCGCAGAAACGGATGAAGCGAGCGGCCTTCTCACTGGATTCGAAGTCGAGGGTCCCGGCGAGCACCTTCGGCTGGTTGGCCACGATCCCGATGGCGTGTCCGTCCAGCCGGGCGAACCCGATCACGATGTTCGCCGCCCACAGCGGGAAGGCCTCGAAGAACTCGCCCTCGTCGACGATCTTACGGATGACTTGCTTCATGTCGTAGGGAGCGCGGGGCGAGTCCGGGATGATCGAGTTCAGCGAGTCGTCGCGTCGCTCCGGGTCGTCGCTGGAGGCGAACGACGGCGGATCCTCCAGGTTGTTCGGCGGGAGGAACGACAAGAGGTAACGGACCTGGGATAGGCAGTCGGCCTCGTCGTCGGCGATGAAGCTGGCGATGCCCGAGCGGCTGGCGTGGGTGGTCGCGCCGCCGAGCTCCTCGAACGTGACCTCCTCCCCGGTCACGGCCTTGATGACGTCGGGCCCGGTAATGAACATGTGGGACGTTCCCTTGACCATGAACACGAAGTCGGTGATAGCGGGGGAGTACACGGCGCCTCCGGCGCACGGCCCCATGATCAGCGAGATCTGCGGTATCACGCCGCTGGCCCGGACGTTGCGATCGAAGATGTACCCATACCCGGCGAGGGATGCCGCGCCTTCCTGGATCCGCGCGCCGCCCGAGTCGTTGATACCGATGACCGGGGCTCCCACGGAGACCGCCAGATCCATGATCTTGCACACCTTCTCGGCGAACGCCTCGCCGAGCGATCCACCGAACACCGTGAAGTCCTGGCTGAACACGAAGACCTTGCGGCCGTCGATCGTCCCCCACCCGGTGACTACGCCGTCGGTATAGGGCCGCTGGCTATCGAGGCCGTACGTGCCCAGGCGGTGACGGACCAGCGCGTCGGTCTCGACGAACGAACCGGGGTCGAGAAGCAACTCCAACCGCTCCCGGGCGGACAGCTTGCCCCGGGCGTGCTGGCGCTCGACGGCCTCGGCGCCTCCTCCGACCTTCGACTCCGCCCGAAGCTCGCGGAGGTGCTCGAGACGCTCCTCCACCGTTCGATGCCGGCTGGCGGGTGGGGCCTCCTGGGTCGAGCCCCCCTCCGGCGGAGCCGCGGCATTGTCCCCGGGACCCGCGCCCGAGCCCTGACCGTCGGGACCGGCACCCTCGGTGTCGGTCTGCTGGCGTTGTTCTCTCGTGTCGGCCACTCTGGAACGAGTGTATCCCGCCGCGGTCCGCCATTGCCCATCTCGCACCTGCCCCGGAGGTCATGGCGTGTCGGTGGTGGTCGTTACCATCCGCCGATGGACGATGTCCCCTCGACCGAGGTTGCATCTGACACCTTCGCGGGCCTGACCCCGATGCAGGAGCGAACGCTCAACGGCCTCATCGGGACGGGAAGGCTCCCGGAGGTCGACCGGGAGCTTGGGGGGCGGCTGCGGGCGCAGCTCGAGGACGGCCTGCGGAAGGCGGGCGTTCGACCGGGGGCGGAACCCCTCTGGCTTGGGAAGCACAGGCTCAACCAGGCGCAGCGATGCGAGGGGTTGTTCGACGCCGGTCTCCGCGGCGAGGGCGGCCCCTTCGAGCATTCAGATCGGACCGCAGCCGGAGCCCTGTTCCACGGCGCCATCGAGGTCGACGTGGCCACCGAGCGCCGGAACGACCCCCGCACGGTCGGCGAACGAGCCGCTTCTCGGCGCATCCAGGTCGATCCCTCGTTCGCCCACCACTGGCTCGCCCTGGGGGAGTTCGATCGGGCCGAGCTGATCGCCGAGGCCGGCCGGCACCTCAGCCTGTTCCGTGACTCCTTCCCGCCGATGACCCGTCGATGGGCTCCCCAAACCGAGCTCACCATCCGGGCCAGGCTCGTCGAGGGCGCCGTCGTCCTGACCGGGACGCCGGATCTCCAGCTGGGCCGGGTACGCCGGTTGGTCATCGACTTCAAGAGCGGACGGGCGTGGCCGGAGCATCCAGAGGACATGCGCTTCTACGCGCTCCTCCTCCTGCTTCGGACGGGTGTCCCGCCGTATCGGGCGGCCACGTTCTTCTTGGACTCGGGAGAGTGGCAGGCCGAAGACGTGACCGAGATGACGCTGGAGCACGCGGCGGTCCGGGTAATCGCCGCGGCGAGGGTGGGCATGGAGCTTCGCTCCGGGCGATCGTCGAACTTGACGCCCGGCGCTTGGTGCGGCTGGTGCCCCAGGGCCACGGCGTGTCCCGTCAGCCTGGCTCGCTCCCAGCCTGAGCGAGGGGCCGTCGGAAGCCAGCATTGGAGTAGCGTCGGGATTGCTACCGTTCGGTAGGTTGTCCTACCGTTAGCAGGATCGTTCCGCCGGGGAACGTGACCTCGACCCAGGGAGGGCCGGTGGCAAGCGACCTCTACGAGATCGGCGAGATCCCCCCTCTCGGCGACGTCCCCCGCCGGATGTACGCCCAGGTGATCCGGCCGGAACGGTTCGGGGATCCCACCTCAGCGTTCCAGGTCGAAGCCGTCGAAACGCCACAGCCCGGGCCCGGCGAGGCGCTCGTGCTCGTGATGGCGGCGGGCATCAACTACAACAACGTGTGGGCGGCGAAGGGCGTCCCGGTCGACGTCACCAAGGTCCACGTCCGCTTCGGCGAGCCCGACGACTTCCACATCGGGGGCAGCGACGCCTCTGGGGTCGTATGGGCCGTCGGTCCGGACGTGACCGGTCTGGCGGTCGGCGACGAGGTCGTGATCCATTGCGGCCAGTGGGATCCTGACGACCCGCTGGTCAAGGCCGGTGGGGATCCCGGGTTCGCCGGCTCGTACCGTATATGGGGCTACGAGTCGAACTGGGGATCATTCGCCCAGTTCGCGAAGGTCCAGGCTCACCAGTGCCTGTCCAAGGCACCCCACCTCACATGGG
>JBKPGU010000123.1:0-3414 GCA_046729535.1 Actinomycetota bacterium | reverse complement strand
CTTCCAGGTAGTCCGCGAGCTTGTCGATGGCAACCCGGTCCTGGGCCATCGAGTCACGGTCCCGCACCGTGACCTGCCGGTCGTTCAGAGTGTCGAAGTCCACCGTCACGCAGAACGGGGTGCCCACCTCGTCCTGGCGACGGTACCGACGGCCGATGGCGCCCGCGTCGTCGTAGGACGTCATCCACTTGGGCTTGAGCAGGTCATTGACCCGCCTGGCCTCGGGGACCAGGGCTTCGTTCCGCGAAAGCGGCAGCACCGCCACCTTGATCGGTGCCAGATCCTTGTGCAGGGCCAACAACATGCGCTTCTCCATCTCGCCCTTCGCGGTGGGCGCCTCGTCCACACGATAGGCGTCGATCAGGAAGGCCAACAGCGCCCGGTCGGAGCCCGCCGCCGGCTCGATCACGTACGGGTAGTACCGCTCGTCGGCCTCTTGGTCGTAGTACGTGAGGTCCTCCCCCGAGAACTCCGCGTGCCTCTTCAAGTCGTAATCGGTTCGATTGGCCACACCCTCCAGTTCGCCCCAGTCGGTGAACGGGAAGCGGTATTCGATGTCGACGGTCCGCTTCGAGTAGTGCGACAGCTCGTCGGCGTCGTGTTCCCGGAGGCGGAGGTTGTCGGGAGCGATCCCAAGGTCGGTCCACCACCGCATCCGCTCCTGGATCCAGTTCTCGTGCCATTCCTCGTCCGTTCCGGGCTTGACGAAGAACTCCATCTCCACCTGCTCGAACTCCCGGGTTCGATAGATGAAGTTCCCGGGCGTGATCTCGTTCCGGAACGACTTGCCGATCTGGGCGATGCCGAACGGGACCTTTTTCCGGCTGGCCTGCTGGATGATCGGGAAGTCCACGAACATTCCCTGGGCGGTCTCCGGCCGCAAATACACCGCGTTCGCCTCGTCTGCCACCGGGCCCATGTGCGTCTTGAACATCAGGTTGAAGTTGCGAGGGTCGGTGAACCGGTCGTTTCCGCAGTTCGGGCACTTGGCCCGCTCCGTCATGTCCACGGTGGTCTCGCCGGCCTCGTGACCGGACTGAGGGGCGTGGAACCCGGGCAGGTGGTCCGCTCGGAACCGGTGGTGGCAGTTCAGACACTCGACCAGGGGGTCGGTGAAGACCTCGAGGTGGCCGCTGGCCTCCCAAACCTTCGGCGACATGATGACCGCAGCCTCCAGCCCGACCACGTCGTCGCGCAACTGGACCATCGAACGCCACCACGCGTTCCTGATGTTCCGCTTCATCTCGACGCCGAGGGGCCCGTAGTCCCAGGACGAACGGAGACCGCCGTAGATCTCGCTCGATGGGAAGGCGATCCCCCTGCGCTTGGCAAGGGAAGTGATGGCGTCCATCAGGTCGGCCACGGGGACTCCTTTCTCCCGGCCGCTGGCTGCGACCGCTGGCGTGCCACCCATCGTAGCCGGTGGGCGCCGACCGGACCCTGGGAGAGCCCTGAGATCAGGTGGAGATCGTCGGTTTCGGGGGTCTGGCAGCCCGGTCGAGCAAGTCCAGAGCTTCCGGTGGGAGACCGTTCACGCGGATGCCGGCCCGGAGGTGCTGGAGGTACTCCTCGGTGGGACGGATGTACGTCCCCTCCTGATGGGCCACGCGGTACGTCAAGGCCACGACCGGACCCTCGGGGCCGGCCACGGACACCTCCTCCCGGCGAAAGAAGACAGGGTGTCCCTGGTAAGCATCCAGCGCGCCTGCGGCCTCGTCGGGGATCTCCCACAGCACGCCCCACACATGTCCCTCCGGATCGAGCTCGAGGTTCGCGGCCCCGCCCTCCCACCGGTCGGAGTAGACGCTGAAGGTGAGGCTGAATTCCTCGAGCCGAGCGGGTCCGGACGCCCGCGCGTCCGGCACGCGCTGCTTCATCTGCTCGGGGTCCATGTTCGACCCGTAGGCGAAATAGAGGAGCATGACCAACCGCATCATAGCCGGGGGGTGAGACCCTCCCAGACTGGGTCCTGATCGACCGCTTACTGATCCTCGATGCCGCCGAAACGCCGGTCGCGCTTCTGGTAATCCCGGATGGCCTCGTACAGGTTCTCCCGGCTGAAATCGGGCCAGTACACCGGCGTGAACCACAGCTCCGAGTACGCTGCCTGCCACAGCAGGAAGTTCGAGATGCGCATCTCGCCACCCGTTCGGATCAGCAGGTCGGCCTCCGGCATATCCGGGTAGTACAGCCGCTTGGCGATGGACTGCGGCGTCAGCCGTTCCCCTTTGAGCTTGCCGCGGTCGTGGTCATCCAGGATGCCCTTGACCGCATCCAGGATTTCGGTCTGGCCCCCGTAGTTGAAGGCGATGGTGAAGGTCATCCGCCGGTTGTGCCTCGTGAGCTCCTCGGCGGTGACCATATCCTTCAAGACGTTTCGCGGGACGCGCCAGTCGTCGCGGCGTCCGGTGAATCGGATGCGCGTGCCGCGCTGGTGGAGCTCATCGCGGCGGCGCCTCAGGAGCGTTCGGTTGAAGTTCAACAGGAACCGAACCTCGGAAGGAGGCCGCTTCCAGTTTTCGGTGGAAAACGCGTACACGGTCAGCCACTTCAGCCCGATCTCCAGCCCGCCCAGCACCACGTCGTACAGGGCCTCCTCGCCGGCTTCGTGGCCCTGCGTTCGGGGCAGCCCGCGGTGCCGGGCCCACCGGCCGTTGCCGTCCATGACGATGGCCACGTGCCGTGGCAGCCGGTCGAGGTCGAGGTCGTAGAGATAGCTCATGGGGTCAAGACCGAGGTCGGCTGTCGGACGAGGAGAGTGAAGCTCCGCATCCGCCGATCCAAGTGGTACTCCGTGAACCCGTACAGCATGGCCCGCGCCTCACGGCGAACGACGGATTCCGGCGGCATGTCGCCAGCCCCGGCCAGGTCGACCTTGGCCAGCCCGTCGAGCCATCGCACCGCCGGCTGGGAGACCCGCCCGGCCTCTCCGCCGGCGCAGCCGTCGCACACCACACCCCCCTGCGCTGCGGAGAACCGTTCGTGCGGCCCGGGGTCGCCGCACACCGCGCAGGCCGAGAGGCTGGGGTGGAACCCGGACAGGGAGAGGAGCTTCAGCAGGAAGCTCTCGGCGACGGCGGCGGGGTCGTTCGGCCGGTCCTCCAACGAACGAAGACCTGAGAGCAGCAACAGGAACAGGCGCACGTTGCGTTCGTGCTCCTCGGCCACCTTGTCGGCTGCCTCCAGCATGGTCTCCCCCGCCGCGATCAGGTCGAAGTCGGACCGAACGGCACGGAAGGGGTGCACGATCTCGGCCTGGGTGACGGTGTCGAGGTTCCTCCCCTGATAGAGCAGGAGCGAGACGTGCGTCATCGGCTCCAACCGCGCCCCGAACTTGCTGTTGGTTCGCCGCACCCCCTTCGCAACGGCCCGGACCTTCCCGGAGCCCTGGGTGAGGATGGAGACGATCTTGTC
>JBKPGU010000122.1:0-5475 GCA_046729535.1 Actinomycetota bacterium | reverse complement strand
GGCGGGGCATCATCACGAACGAGGAGCGCCGGCAGGAGCTCATCCAGATCTGGACGGACGCCACCAACGCCGTTCAGGACGCCATGGAGAAGAGCTTCACCGAGCGGAACCCGATCTACATGATGGCCTACTCGGGAGCTCGCGGGAACATCACCCAGATCCGGCAGATCGCCGGGATGCGAGGCCTGGTGGCCAACCCGAAGGGCGAGATCATCCCTCGGCCGATCAAGGCCAACTTCCGTGAGGGGCTCACCGTCCTGGAGTACTTCATCTCCACCCACGGAGCCCGGAAGGGTCTCGCCGACACCGCCCTGCGGACGGCCGACTCGGGTTATCTGACCCGGCGGCTGGTCGACGTCGCCCAGGAGGTCATCGTCCGCGAGGACGACTGCGGATCGGATCGCGGCATGCCGGTCCGGATCGCCTATCGCACGCCCGACGGTCGTCGCGAGGCAGTGAACAGGTCGGTCCTCGACACGAAGCTCTTCGGTCGTGTGCTGGCGGAGGACGTGAAGGAAGACCGGAAGACGGTCTTGGCCAAGGGCACCCTGCTCGGGGACGTCGAGGTCAGGAAGCTGATGGAATCGAACGCGGACGACCTGCATGTTCGTTCCGGGCTGACCTGCGACGCGATCGTTGGCGTGTGCCGGATGTGCTACGGGCGGAACCTGGCCACCGGTCGCCTGGTCGACATCGGAGAGTCCGTGGGCATCATCGCCGCCCAGTCGATCGGGGAGCCGGGTACCCAGCTGACCATGCGCACCTTCCACACCGGGGGCGTGGCCGGCGAGGACATCACCCACGGCCTGCCGCGGGTCCAGGAGCTGTTCGAGGCTCGGCGGCCGAAGGGAGAGGCGCAGATCACGGAGCTCTCCGGGACCGTCGAGGTGGAGGACGACCTGGAGAAGAAGGTCCGCAAGATCACGGTCACCTCCGACGATGGCGACCAGGTCCAGTACGCGGTTTCGTTGCGTGCCAGGCTGGCCGTGACCGACGGGGACCGGGTGGAGGTGGGCCAGCAGCTCACCGAGGGGTCGGTCAACCCCCACGAGAAGCTGCGGGTCGAAGGCGTGCAGGCCCTTCAGCTCCACCTCGTGGACCAGGTTCAGGAGGTCTATCGCTCCCAGGGCGTGACCATCCACGACAAGCACATCGAGCTGATCATTCGGCAGATGCTGCGAAAGGTGCACATCATCGAGCCGGGCGACACGGAGTTCCTCCCAGGCGAGCTGGTCGACCGCAAGCGGTTCGAGGAGACCAACTCCCAGGTCGTGGAGTCCGGCGGCGAGCCGGCCTCGGCCCGGCCCATCCTGATGGGGATCACGAAGGCCTCGCTGGCCACCGATTCGTGGCTGGCCGCGGCCTCCTTCCAGGAGACCACGAGAGTCCTGACCGAGGCTGCCATCAGCGCGAAGTCGGACCCACTGCTGGGACTGAAGGAGAACGTGATCATCGGCAAGCTCATCCCGGCGGGAACCGGCATGCCGCTCTACCGGAACATCGCGGTGCGGATCGACCCCGAATCCATCCCCGAGTATTGGCTGGCTCGCCAGCGCGAGCTGGCGGAGGCTCGGGAGGCCGAGGGCGAGCAGCGGCCGGCGGGGACGATGACCCGCGAGGAGGCCGAACAGGCCCTCGGCGGCGCGTTCGGGGGGCTCGACGAGGCGTAAGGGGATGTCGCTGGGCGGAGCGGCGGGTCGATGGTAGGGGCCCACCCCTCCCGCTCCGCGAACGGGCGACCCGTCGGGTAGCTTCGGCACGTACCGCGTCGCTCCGCAGTCCCCCTACCATCGCCCCGCCGTATCCGTCAGGTCGGCCTTGCCCCTCCCCTCGGGCCAACCGGAAGCGCCTCCCACGCGACCTCTCCAACCACGGTGTCCAGTCGGTAGGCTGGGTCGCTGTGGGCGAGGCGACCGAGGTGGGCATCGAGGGGGCACTGGTGTTGTCGCTCTCCTCCCACGAGGACCGGAGGGGGAGCGTCGGCGAGATCTTTCGGCGGGAGTGGATCGCTGGGGCGGGAGAGATGGTGCAGGCGAACCTGTCGATCTCGCGGGCGGGGGTGCTGCGCGGCCTTCACTTCCACCGGCAACAGGCTGATTACTGGTGCGTCCTCACCGGGACCGCCTTCGTCGGGCTGTACGACCTGCGGGGTGGCTCGCCGACGTTTGGTGCCAAGGCAGAGCTCACGCTCTCGGCGGACCTCGGCCGATCGGGTCTGTACATCCCGGCCGGCATCGCTCACGGGTTCTATGCCGAGACCGATCTGATGATGGCGTACTTCGTCGATCGCATCTTCGACGGAACCGACGAGTTCGGCGTGGCGTGGAACGATCCCGATGTGGGCATCTCGTGGCCGGTGGATGAGCCGACCCTTTCCGACCGCGACCGGGGCAACCCTGCCCTGACCGCGGTCGACCGAGCGCCCGTGTTCGAACGATGAGCGGGGCCGACGCCCGGGTCCTGGTCACCGGAGGCTCGGGTTTCCTCGGCAGCCATTTCGTCCGGGCCTGGCTCGCCCGGGGGGGCACAGCCCTGCGGAACCTCGACCTCATGACGTACGCGGGAAGCTTCGAGCGGTTGGCGGACGTCGACTTGCTCCCGGCCTACGGCTTCCAAAGGGCTGACGTCGCTGACGCCAACGAAGTGGAGGCGGCGATCGGAGGGTTCCATCCAGACCTCGTCATCCACTTCGCGGCGGAGTCTCACGTCACAAGAGGGGAACAGGAGGGCGAGCAGTTCCGGCGGACGAACGTCGATGGAACGCGAGTCATGCTGGAAGCGGCGGACGCCGGTCGGGTCCGACGGTTCCTTCACATCTCGACCGACGAGGTCTACGGACCCTGTCCGGCCGGCTCCTTCCGCGAGGAGGGAAAGGTGCCCGGGGCCGAGCAGGCCACCAGCGCCTACGCGAAGAGCAAGGCCGTGGCCGACGACCTGGCCCGGGGATTCGGCGGCGACATGGCGGTCGTGGTGGTCCGCCCCACGAACTGCTTCGGCCCGTGGCAACACCCGGAGAAGGCGTTCGCCAGGTGGGTGGCCAGAGCCCTTTCGGGAGGGTCTGTGCCGGTGTGGGGGGACGGCTTGTACGTTCGCCAGTGGCTGTTCGCCGAGGACCTGGCCCGAGCCATCATCCTGCTGCTGGAGGCCGAAGCGCCGGAGCGTGTGTACAACATCGGACCTCAGCACGATCCCGAGATCACCAACCTCGACCTCGCCCGGTGGCTGCTCCGCTATCTGGGACTGCCCGAGGACCGGCTGGTCCTCACCACCTACGACCGGCCCGAGCACGACCGGAGGTACGCCGTCGATCCGTCGAGGATCGAGGCGCTCCGTTGGCGTCCGGGCGACGTGTGGAGGCGGCTGGCCGACACGGTCGAGTGGTACCGGGCGAACGAAGCGTGGTGGCGGCCCCTGATGGACCAGGCTGAGTCCATCTACGCCGACGGGGAGCCGGCCTGACCCGGTCGAAGCTCCTGGTGACGGGAGCGGACGGTCAGCTCGGTCGGGCCATCGCCGAGCTCAGGACCGACGCCATCCTTCTCTCCCGTGCCGACCTGGACGTGACGGACGCGGGGGCCGTGGCGGAAGTCACCTCGCGCCACGCGCCCGGCGTGGTGGTGCATGCGGCCGCCTGGACGGCCGTGGACGAAGCCGAGGCGGCGCCCGACGAAGCGTGGGCAGTCAACGTCGGTGGAACCGAGGCCGTCGCCAGGGCATCGGCGAAGGTGGAGGCCCTCCTCGTGTACCCCTCCACCGATTACGTGTTCTCCGGCGAGGCGAGCCGCCCGTACCGAGAGGACGACGCGGCGAAGCCTCGGTCGGTGTACGGCCGGACCAAGCTGGAAGGTGAGGCCGCCGCCCGGACCTGCCCGAGACACCTCATCGTTCGGACCTCGTGGGTCTTCGGGGACGGCGACAACTTCGTTCGGGCGGTTATCGCACGAGGCCGGGAGCGGACGACGATAGACGTGGTGGGTGACCAGATCGGCCGGCCAACGTACGCCCCAGACCTCGGCGCAGGGTTGCTCCGCCTGGTCGACGGCGGCCACGTGGAAGCGTTCCATCTGGCCGGCGGCGGAGAGCCCTGCTCTCGGGCGGATCTTGCCGAGGCAGCCCTCGACGCGTCCCACCGGGCCGGGCTGATCGAGGCGAAAACGCACGTGAGGAGGGTGACCACCGACGACTGGGCGTCGGGTCGCGCGGGACCGGCGGCCGTCCGCCCCCGCTACAGTGTGCTCGACTGCTCGCGGGCCGAGTCGGTCGGGATCGCGCTTCGTCCGTGGCGGGAGGCTGTGGAGGAGTACGTGTCGAAGCTCGCCGCCCAGATGCGAGAGGACCGGTCGTGAAGGGCATCGTGCTGGCGGGGGGTCTGGGGACAAGGTTCGATCCGGTCACCCGCGTGGTGAACAAGCACCTCCTCGACGTGTTCGGGGAGCCGATGATCTATTTCCCCATCCGGAGCCTGGCGGGGGCCGGGATCACTGACATCGTCGTGGTCACCGGGGACCACATCCCGCAGTTCAAACGGCTGCTGGGCGACGGAGCGGAGTTCGGCGTCCAGCTGCGATACGCGTTCCAGCAGGACCCCGAAGGTGGGATCGCCGATGCCATCGCGAAGGCCGAGGGGCTGGTGGCCGGCGAGCGCGTGGTCGTCATCCTGGGCGACAACATCTTCCAGGACGACCTGAGCCCGTTCGCCCGGGGGTTCGAACAGCAGGACAAGGGGGCCAAGATCCTGCTGAAGCGCCTGCCGAAGGAGGAGGCACAGCGGTTCGGGGTGGCCGAGGTCGAGGAGGGCAGGATCGTTCGGATCGTGGAGAAGCCGGCCGACCCGCCGAGCGACCTGGTTCAGACGGGCTGCTACATGTACGACGACCGGTTGTTCGATTTCATCCGAACCCTCACGCCGTCGGCCCGCGGGGAGTTGGAGGTCACCGACCTCAACAACATCTACATCGACGAGGGGACCATGACGTACGACGTGCTGGACGGCTGGTGGACGGACGCCGGAACGCCGCTCACGAAGCTGCGCGCGTCGATCCTGGTCGCTCGGTCGAAGGGGGCCGAACTGCCTCCGCTTGACGGGCCGAACTCGGGACGATGAGCAGGGGTCGGCGATGGAGCCGGTCCGGATCAAGGACCGGGATCTGCAGCCCAGCTCCGCCGCAGGTGGTCGCGTTGACGGCCGCAAGCAGGGGCGATAGCATCTTTGGTCGCGGTTCGAGTCTGTTGAACCGCGGCAGTGTCGTGTCTTAGAAGACCCCCAAAAGGGAGCGGCTTCAATTGCTTCCTGGGCTCGACCGGCTGGTCGGGCCTGCCGTCGGATCATCCCCGGGGCGACAAGGGCGAGAGTGCAGACGAGAGAGCTATGCCGACCGTACAGCAGCTTGTCAGGAACGGGCGCGAGCGCCCGCGGACGAAGACGAAGAGCCCCGCTCTTCGTCAGTCTCCGCAGCGCCGCGGGGTCTGCACGCG
>JBKPGU010000121.1:0-7799 GCA_046729535.1 Actinomycetota bacterium | reverse complement strand
GCCGCAACCCCACCAGCCCGTGGGGGAAGAAGGAAGGCCGCACCCGGAAGCCCAAGCCCTCGGACAAGCTCATTGTCCGCAGGCGCGGGAAGCGGAGAGGGTAGGAGAGAGAGATGCCGCGTTCGATCAAGAAGGGGCCGTTCGTGGATGACCACCTGAAGAACAAGGTGGTCGAGATGAACCGCCGTGGGGACAAGCGTGTGATCAAGACCTGGTCACGGCGCTCGACCGTGGTGCCCGAGATGGTGGGCCACACCATCGCCGTGCACGACGGGCGCAAGCACGTCCCAGTGTTCATCAGCGAGTCGATGGTGGGGCACAAGCTCGGCGAGTTCGCGGTGACGCGGACTTTCCGCGTTCACGGCCACCACACCGAGCGCAGCAGCGCACTGAAGTAGGAGCTCATGGAAGCGAAGGCCAGCGCCAAATACATCCGGGTGTCGCCGCGGAAGATGCGGCGCTCGATCGACCTCATCAGGGGCCGGCACGTCGAGGATGCCCGACGCATCCTCCGGCTTTCCCCCCTCGGGGCGAACGCCACTCTGATCAAGGTGCTGGAGTCCGCGGTGTCCAACGCGGAGCAGAAGGCGGCCATCCCGGAGAACCTGGTGGTGGCCAAGGCGTGGGTTGACGAGGGCCCGACCCTGAAGCGGTTCCGGCCGCGCGCCTACGGCCGGGCCACGTCGGTCCGCAAGCGAACGAGCCACGTCACGGTGGTCGTCGAGACGTTGGGAGAGGTGATCGGTGGGACACAAGGTTAATCCGTACGGGTTCCGGCTCGGGGTGATCTACCCGTGGAAGTCCAAGTGGTACGCGCGCAAGGAGTACGCGCAGCAGCTTCACGAGGACGTGAAGATCCGCCAGTACATCACCCGGAAGCTGACGCGCGCCGGCATCTCCAGCGTCGACATCGAACGCAAGGGCGATCAGGTCCAGGTGTTCATCCGGACCGCCCGCCCGGGCATCGTGATCGGCCGCAAGGGAGCGGAGGTCGACCGGATCCGCAAGGACATCGAGAAGATGACCGCGAAGCGGGCCGACGTGAAGGTCGAGGACATGAATCAGTCGGCCTCCGAACTTCGGCCCGAGACCGACGCCGCGCTTCTGGCGCAGGGCATCGCCGAGCAGCTGGTGGGCCGGGTTTCGTTCCGGCGGGCCATGCGCCGGGGCGTCCAGAGCGCGATGAAGGCCGGTGCCCTCGGCGTCCGCGTCCAGTGCGGCGGGCGCCTGGGCGGCGCGGAGATGTCCCGGCGCGAGTGGTACAGGGAGGGGCGGGTCCCGCTGCACACCTTGCGGGCCAAGATCGACTACGGCACGGCTGAGGCGAAGACCACATTCGGCGTGATCGGCGTGAAGGTCTGGGTCTACCACGGGGACGAGATCCCGGTGCAGGAGCAGGAAACGGCCAGAGCCCGGGCCCGCGCTCTTGCCGGCGTGCCGATCGGAGGCCTCGGTGCCGCTTCGCGGGGAGCACTGATCACCGACGCGCGGGAGATGGAGGAGGGCGTCCCGATGCCCCCCACCGAAACCCCGCGCGAGACGCGCGAAGCGCCGGTGCCCAAGCCGGCCGCGGGGCGGCGCCCTGCTGGCGGTCGTGGCGCGCCGCGGCGTCCGGGAGGTCGAACCTGATGCTGATGCCGAAGCGGGTCAAGCACCGCAAGCAGCATCGGGGTCGCATGCGCGGCCAGGCCAAGGGAGGCACCGAGGTGCGCTTCGGCGACTTCGGCCTGCTGGCGCTCGAACCCGGATGGATCACGAACCGCCAGATCGAGGCGGCCCGTGTCGCGATGACCCGACATATCCGCCGGGGCGGCAAGGTGTGGATCAACATCTTCCCCGACAAGCCGTTCACGAAGAAGCCGGCCGAGACCCGGATGGGCTCGGGGAAGGGGAACCCCGAGGGCTGGGTCGCGGTGGTCAAGCCCGGCCGGGTCATGTTCGAGCTCTCCGGGGTCCCCGAGCCGCTTGCCCGGGAGGCCATCAGCCGGGCGGCTCACAAGCTGCCCATCAAGACCAAGTTCGTCATCCGAACGGGGGCGGCGGAGTGAAAGCGACCGAGCTGCGCGAATTGCCGGACGAGGAGCTCCTGTCTCGCCTCGAGAGCCAGAAGGAGGAGCTGTTCAACCTTCGGTTCCAGGCTGCCACGGGGCAGCTCGACAACCCCATGCGCATCAAGCATGTCCGGCACGACATCGCCCGCATCCTCTCGGTCCTCCGGGGCAGGCAGACCGAGGAGGAACTGACCCAGGCGGTGGCGGCGGCCGACAGGGAGTCGCTCGAAGGGCGCCGTGAGGCCATCGCCCGCGGCGAGCTGAAGGGCCGATCGCTCACCGAGATGGCGGAGGAGTCGATGATCGAGCAGGAGGCCGCGGCCGGCGCCGAGGCGGTCCCGGGAGAGGGCGAGGAATGAGCCTTTCCGAGGGTCAGGCGAAAGCGCGAGGCGAGCGCAAGGTCCGGACCGGTGTGGTGGTCTCGGACTCGATGGAGAAGACCGTCGTCGTTCGGATCTCCAGCCAGGTCAAGCACTCCCTGTACGGGAAATACGTGCGCAGCTCCACCAGGCTGAAGGCCCACGACGAAGCGGGCGACGCCCACGTTGGCGACACCGTTCGAATCGTGGAGACCCGCCCGTTGTCGAAGACCAAACGGTGGCGGGTCGTCGAGGTCGTGGAGAAGGCGAAGTGACGAGGAACAGATGATCCAGCAGGAGACGCGATGCAGGGTGGCGGACAACACCGGGGCCCGGGAGGTCCTGGTGATCCGCGTGCTGGGCGGCTCTGGGCGCCGGTATGCCGGGCTGGGCGATCTCATCGTCGGGACGGTGAAGGACGCGCTCCCTGGCGCCGGCGTGAAGAAGGGCGAGGTGGTCCAGGGTGTCGTCGTTCGGACGGCCAAGGAGCGGCGCCGTCCGGATGGCTCCTACATCAGGTTCGACGACAACGCGGTGGTGTTGCTCAACGAGCAGCGCAATCCGCGAGGGACCCGGATCTTCGGGCCGGTGGCCCGAGAGCTGCGGGAGAAGCGGTTCATGAAGATCATCTCGCTTGCCCCGGAGGTGCTTTGAGATGGCGATGAGGGTCAACATCAGGAAGGGCGACGAGGTGCAGGTCATCGCCGGCAAGGACAAGGGCCGGCGGGGGAGGGTCGTCAACGTCCACCCTCAGGACAACCGGGTGATGGTCGAGGGTGTGGCCCGCGCCACCAAGCACAGCCGCCCCACCAAGCGGGTGACCCAGGGCGGGATCATCCAGCAGGAGATGTTCATCGATCTGTCCAACGTGCTGATCGTGTGCAGGGCGTGCGGGCGGGCGACCAGGGTCGGCCATCGGATCGAGGGTGGCGTGAAGGCCAGGGTCTGTAAGCGGTGCGGAGCTGAGACGTAGGGAATGGCCATGGCGGACGAGGAAACACCAGAACAGGCGCAGCCGGACCAGAAGAAGCCACGGGCGAAGAAGAGCCAGCCCGGGCCCGTCCCTCGGCTGAAGGAGCGGTATCGCCGCGAGGTGCTACCGGAGGTCCAGCGCGAGCTCGAGGTGGGCAACCCGATGCGGGTGCCGCGCCTCGAGAAGATCGTCGTCAACATGGGCGTGGGCGACGCCGTCCGCGATGCCAAGCTCCTGGACGCCGCGGTTGCCGACCTGGCCCAGATCACCGGGCAGAAGCCGGCCATCACGAAAGCCCGCAAGTCGATCGCCGCGTTCAAGCTGCGAGAGGGGGTGTCCATCGGGGCGAAGGTCACCCTTCGTGGAGCGCGGATGTGGGAGTTCCTGGACCGGCTGCTGGCCACGGCGCTCCCCAGGATCCGCGACTTCCGGGGGTTGGACCCCGAGGCGTTCGACGGCGGCGGCAACTACACCATCGGGGTGACCGAGCAGCTGATCTTCCCCGAGATCGACTACGACAAGGTCGTGAAGATCCGGGGGATGGACATCACCATCGTGACCACGGCGTGGGACGATGACGAGGGCCGGACGCTCCTGCGGGCGCTCGGGTTCCCGTTCGCCGGCCAGCCTGCGGTCAGCGCGGCGGCGAGCTGAACGAAGGAGAGGGACGAACGTGGCGAAGAAGGCACTGATCGAGAAACAGCAACGGGCCGGGCGGAAGTTCAAGGTCCGCGCGTACACGCGGTGTGCCCGGTGTGGACGCCAGCGCGCCGTGTTTCAGGAATTCATGCTGTGCCGCATCTGTTTCCGCGAGCTCGCCCACCAGGGGGAGATTCCCGGTGTGACGAAGGCCTCCTGGTGAGGTGGTGACGGCATGGTCATGACCGATCCCATCGCCGACATGCTGACCCGCATCCGGAACGCGACCATGTCCCACAAGGACGAGGTGCTGGTCCCCGGGTCCACGGTCAAGGAGCGGATCGCCGAGATCCTGACCCGCGAGGGCTACGTCGCCGCGACCCAGGTCGAAGGCGAGGGCAAGGATCGAACGATCACCATCCGCCTGAAGTATGGCCCGAACCGGGAGAAGACGATCACCGGGCTGAAGCGCGTGTCGACGCCCGGGCGACGGGTCTACGCGGGCCGGGACGAGATCCCGCGGGTGTTGGGCGGGCTCGGCATCGCTATCCTCTCTACTTCGCGCGGCGTCCTCACGGACCGCCAGGCCAAGAAGCTCGGCGTCGGCGGCGAAGTCATCGCATACGTCTGGTAGGAGTTCACGTTGTCTCGAATCGGGAAGCAGCCCATCACCATCCCCTCTGGAGTGGAGGTCCAGGTGGACGGGACGCGGGTGGCCGTGAAAGGGCCCCGCGGCTCGCTCGAGCAGGCCTTCAGCCCCGAGATGCGGATCGTGCTGGAGGACGGGACACTTCGGATCGAGCGTCCCAGCGACGAGCGCACCCATCGTTCACTCCACGGGCTGACCCGAACGCTGATCGCGAACATGGTCGAGGGCGTGACGAACGGGTTCGAGAAGCGCCTCGAGATCGTGGGGGTGGGGTACCGGGCCGCGCTGAAAGGCAGCGACCTCGATATCGCCGCCGGCTACTCGCACCCCGTCCCGTTCCGTGCGCCGGACGGCATCGAGTTCGAGGTGCCGGCGCCCACGCGCATCGTGGTTCGAGGCATCGACAAGCAACTCGTGGGCGAGATCGCCGCCCAGATCCGGAAGATCCGCAAGCCCGAGCCGTACAAGGGCAAGGGCATCCGGTACGAAGGCGAGTACGTGCGGAAGAAGGCCGGCAAGGCCGCCAAGGGAGCTGCGTAGCCATGCGTGCCGAACTGAAGCGAGCGTCGCGGGTGAAGCGGCATCTGCGGGTCCGGAAGAAGATCGCGGGGACCGCCGAGCGCCCTCGCCTGGCCATCTACCGATCGAACCGCCACATCTACGCCCAGCTGGTCGACGACCTGGCTGCCAGGACCCTTGCCGCGGCCTCGGACCTGGAGGCCGGTGGCGGCGACAAGACCGCTCGGGCCAAGCGGGTGGGCCAGGCATTGGCCGAGAAGGCCCGAGCGGCGGGCGTTGAACGGGCGGTGTTCGATCGAGGAGGACGCCTCTATCACGGCCGGGTCAAGGCCCTGGCCGAGGGCGCCCGCGAGGGAGGACTGAGCATCTGATGCGGAGGTACGACCAGGCAGCCGAGCGGAGCCCGTTCGAGGAGCGGGTCGTCGCGATCAACCGGGTGGCCAAGGTGGTGAAAGGTGGCCGCCGGTTCAGCTTCACCGCGCTCGTCGTGGTGGGCGACGGCGCCGGACGCGTCGGCATCGGCTACGGGAAGGCCAAGGAGGTCCCGGCCGCCATCCAGAAGGGCGTCGAGGAAGCGAAGAAGGGCATGTTCGAGGTTCCCATGATGAACACCACCATCCCTCACGAGGTGATCGGAGAGGACGGGGCCGGCGTCGTCATGCTGAAGCCGGCCTCTCCCGGAACCGGCGTCATCGCGGGGGGCCCGGTTCGAGCGGTGGTCGAGGCCGCCGGGATCAAGGACATCCTTTCCAAGTCCCTCGGGTCGGGCAACCCGATCAACATCGTGCACGCGGCGATCGCGGGCCTGCGCAGGCTGAAGCGGCCCGAGGAGATCGCCGAGCTACGCGGGCTGGAGACGTATCAGATCGCCCCCCGGGCCATGGTCGAGGGTGTGGCCGACGCCGCGGTGGCCATGGCCGCCAAGCGCGCCGAGTCGGACCTGGAGGAGACCAATGGCCAGGCTTAGGCTCACCCAGATCCGTTCGATCATCGATCGGCCCAAGGACCAGAAGGCAACGGTTCGCGCGCTCGGCCTGCACCGGATGCACGACACCGTCGTCAAGGACGACCGGCCCGAGATCCGAGGCATGATCTCGAAGGTCTCGCACCTGCTCAGGGTGGAGGAAGTCGAGGAGGGGTCCGAGTGAAGCTCCACCACCTGAGGCCCGCAGAAGGAGCCACCCGTCCCCGGAAGCGCGTTGGACGGGGCAAGGCCGCCGGCCAGGGCAAAACCGCCGGTCGAGGCACCAAGGGCACCGGGGCCAGGCACACCACCACGTCCTTCGTCGGGTTCGAAGGCGGCCAGATGCCGCTGCAGCGCCGGGTCCCCAAGCTGAAGGGCTTCACGAACCCCAACCGGGTCGAGTTCTCCGTGGTGAACGTGGAACGCCTCGGCCAGCGGTTCGACGCGGGCAGCGAGGTCACGCCCGAGATCCTCCGGGCGCAGGGGCTGGTGCACAAAGGCAGGCCGGTCAAGATCCTCGGCCGTGGGGAGCTGGACCGTGCCCTCACCGTTCGGGTGCACGCCGTGTCGGGTTCGGCTCGACGGAAGATTGAGCAGGCCGGCGGTACGGTCGAGATCCTGTGACCCACGGTACACTGGCCCCGCCTGCTCCCTGAGCGAAGAGAGGCACGTGCTCAAGGCCTTCGTCAACGCGTTCAAGATCCCGGATCTTCGCAAGAAGATCCTGTTCACGGTGGCCATCATCGCCGTGTTCCGGCTGGGGTCGCACATCCCCGTTCCGGGCATCAACCTCGGGGCCCTGGAGCAGCTCCGGAACGCCTCGAACCCGGCTCAGGGGCTGTCCGCCCTTCAGTTCATCGACCTGTTCTCGGGCGGGGCGCTGACCCGGTTCGCCGTGTTTTCGCTGGGCATCATGCCGTACATCACCAGCTCGATCATCATGCAGCTGCTGACCGTGGTGATCCCCAAGCTCGAACAGTGGCAGAAGCAGGGCGAGATCGGGATCAAGAAGATCACGCAGTGGACCCGCTACATGACGGTGTCCCTGGCCCTGCTGCAATCGACCGGTCTGGTGTTCCTGTTCAACAACCAGTTCCATGTGGTTACGAAGTTCACCCCCCCACGGGTTGCCCTGATCGTGATCACCCTCACTGCCGGCACGGCCATGATCATGTGGCTCGGCGAGCTGATCACCCAGCGCGGGATCGGGAACGGTATGTCGATCCTGATCTTCACCAGCGTCATCTCCCGACTCCCGGCCGAGGGCAGCGCCATCCTCAGCCAGGCCGGGTCGGCGAAGTTCACGTTCCTCCTGATGTTGGGGGTGGCCATCATCCTGGCGGTGGTATGGATGGAGCAGGGGCAGCGCCGCATCCCCGTCCAGTACGCCAAGCGGGTGGTCGGTAGAAGGATGATGGGCGGCCAATCCACCTACATCCCGTTGAAGGTGAATCAGGCGGGCGTCATCCCGATCATCTTCGCGTCGTCGGTGCTGTACTTCCCAAGCCTGCTGCAGAACGTGATCCACGCGTCGTGGTTCCAGAACTTCGTGAACAATTACCTGCTCCGGCAGTCGAGCCTGCTCTACATGATGATCTACGGGTTGCTGGTGGTGTTCTTCGCCTACTTCTACACGGCCATCAGC
>JBKPGU010000120.1:0-5922 GCA_046729535.1 Actinomycetota bacterium | reverse complement strand
GAACATGAGAACCTGGCAGAACGCCGGCGCTATCCTTGGAGCGTCAAGGCCATTCTACGAAAGTCCTGATCGAAGCCCGGGGGACCGATGTTGAGCACGGGAGCCAAGGAGATCGAACAGGCTCGGCGGCTCGAGCGAGGGCTGATCCGGGTTCGCTGGTTCGCCGTGGCCCTCGGCTTCTACCTGGTCACCCAAACCAACACGGGTTTCCCGCCCTACGCCTCCCGGACCGTGCTGGCCCTGGCGTACACCATCATGGCCACCCTCGCCCTCTGCAACGTGGCGATCACCGTCCTGACCCGGAGGACGCAAACCCTCGAGGGGTTCCGGCGGCTGGGGCTGGCCGTCTTCGTGATCGACGCGATGGCGGTCTTCGCCATGGCCTGGGTCTACAGCTACGACCCCAGGAGCCCGACGTGGGTCGTCGTATACATCCTCCCGCTGGAGGGCGCGTTGCGATACCAGCTGGGAGGGGCGCTGGCGGTCGTGGCGTTTACATGGATCAATGAGATCGCCCGGGAGGCGTACCTGGCCGCCCGGTTCGACCATCCCGAGCCACTCCAGTTCATCCCCAAGTGGACCTTCCAGGTGTCCAACATCGCATTCCGGGTCGGCCTCCAGGCCATCATCGCCGCCGTGGCCGGGTTCATGGCCCGGTCCCTGGCCCGGCAGCGCGACAAGGCCGCCGCCCAGGCCGCCCGGTCCGAGGAGGTGGCCAGGCGGGAGACCGCGGCCCGCCGGGAGCTGGCGGCATTCAACACCGCGGTCCTGACCGGCGTGGCGGCCCAGGACCTGGACAGCTCGATCCAGCTGATGGCGGGAGCCATCGGGCGAGACCTCGGATACGAGTCGCTCACGATCATGCTTCGCGAGGGCGACCACCTGATCGTCAAGGGCATGCACGGTATGCCTTTCTACGACCGGCCCATCCCGCTGGGCGAAGGGGTCACCGGCACGGTGGCCGCCACCGGACGAGCGATGATCGTCCCCGACGTGCGGGAGTTCCCGACGTACATCCAAGCGGACCCCGAGATGCGCTCGGAGATGGCGGCGCCGATGAAGATCGGCGAGGAGGTGGTCGGTGTGGTCGACGTGGAGTCCAGGACGCCGAACGTGTTCCACGAAGCCGCCCTGGACGTACTGTCCCGGCTGGCCGATCAGATCGCCCTGGTCGCCCACAGCAACCGGCTCCTGTCCCAGCAGCGAGAGTCCATGAGCCGCCTGCAGGAGCTGGACCAGATGAAGTCGGACTTCATCGCCATCACCAGCCACGAGCTGCGAACGCCGATCACGGCCATCCGCGGGTTCGTCAAAACGCTCCTCCGCAACCGCGAGCGGCTGTCCGGGGATCAGATCGCCAGCTTCATGAACATCATCGACCGGCAGAGCGAACGGCTGGCCCGGTTGGTCGAGGACCTCCTGTTCGTCTCCCGCATCGAAGCCGGCGCCATCCGGGTCCAGGTGGAGGAGGTGACCTTCGCCGACTTCATGAAGGACGTCGTGGACGCGCTGACCCCGCAAGGCCGGTCCCGGGTGTGGCTCGACGTCGACCGCACGGATCTGCGGGTGGTGATCGATCCGCACCGTACCGAGCAGATCCTTCGGAACCTCATCGAGAACGCCCTGAAGTTCTCGCCGCCGGACTCCCAGGTCTTCCTGACCGGGAAGGTCGAGGACGGGGTAATCCGGATCTCGGTGGCCGACCAGGGTGTCGGGATCAGCAAGAAGGAGATACCTCGCATCTTCGAGCGCTTCCACCAGGCGGGCGAGGTCATGACCCGGGAGGCCGAGGGGGCCGGCCTCGGCCTCTACATCACCAAGCGACTGGTCGAGGCGATGGAGGGCGAGATCTCGGTCGAGTCCAGCCCTGGCGAGGGGACCACGTTCCGAGTCACCCTGCCGCTCCGGACCACGGAGACCGTGGAAGACGTGGAGGAGCCTTCCCAGGACGGTCAGGAGGCGAGCGCCGCGCTCAGCTCACCGAACGCGGAGATCAAGTCGCTCAGCTGATAGTGCGCGTTCAGCCCGCTGGGGTTGGGCAGCACCCACACGCCGGCGTCACAGATGGATCGGCCCTGCGGTCCGACGGATGCCTTCGGCATGCCGAACGCCCACCGATAGGCGCCCACACCGAGGAACGCAACGAACCGAGGCCGGCGACGGCATGTCTTCGCCTCGATCCTCAGCGCCCCTTCGCGCAGCTCCTCCGCGTCGAGCTGCTCGGCGCCCCGCGTGGCCCGCTCGACGAGGTTCGTGATCCCGAGGCCGAACTCCAGGAGCTCCCGTTCATCGAACGGCGAGATCACTCGGGGCGTGAAACCCGCGCCATGCAGCGCCTTCCAGAAACGGTTGCCGGGCCGGGCGAAATGGTGCCCCACCGCACCGGAATAGAGCCCGGGGTTGATGCCAACGAACAGCACGTTCAGCCCCGTGCCGATCACGTCGGGGACCGTCCGACCCTCCGCCGCGGCGACCTGTTCACGCGTGGGGCGCCAAGGCTTCCCGGCGGGCCTTGGTTGCCTCGCGGTCAACGCGAGAGCGAGAGGTAGGTGGCCAGCCCCTCGCGGAGCGGGGTCAACCGGACACCGAACGCACGCACCAGGGGGTCCACGTCGGCCACCGCGTCCTCGAGGAGGAAATCAACAGCGTCGGGGGTGAGCGGAGGCTTGGGGAGGACCTGGGCGAAGAACCCTGCAAGCTTCGGCATCCACGGTGGGAAATGCATCAGCGGCTTCACCTTTCCCTTGGCCTCCATCATCGCTCGCAGCACGTCGTTCATGGACATCACCTCGGGGCCACCCAACTCGAACGTCCCCACCGGTCCGTCGGACCGAACCGCCTCCGCGAACACCTCCGCCACGTCGTCGATGAACACCGGCTGGAGACGCTGCTCGCCATCGCCCACCACCGGGACAAACGGGAGCCAGCGATGAAATGCGACGAACCTGTTCAACCCCTTGTCCTCGGGACCGTACGCCCACGAGGGCCGGATGATCGCGTGCGAGAAGCCGGAGGCCCGGACGGCCTGCTCGCCGGCCCACTTCGCCCGGTACCAGTGCTTCGGGGCATCGGGCGCGGCCCCCACGCCCGAGGAGAAGACGAACCGCTTCGCGCCGGCCCTGACCGCAGCCGCCACAAACCGTTCGGTCCCCTTCCCCTCGAACTCCCGGAACGTGAAGCCCTTGCGCGGCTTCTCCATCGGGTAGTTCGGGAAACTCAGGGCCTGCACGACCACCTCGGCACCGGCCACGGCTCGGTCCAGGGAGGGCTCATCGCGGATATCTCCTTCGATGGCTTTCGCGCCGAGCTGCTCGATCCGCGCTCGAGACTTCGCAGGGTGCGCCGTCAGCACCGCCACGTCGGCGCCCTCGCCAACCAGACGCCGCACCACCGCACTGCCAATGAACCCGCTCCCCCCGGCGACCAGGATCACGTTGCCACCGTGGATCGGGTTCGCCGGCTGGCTGCGACGATCATCGCCACAGCGCTCGGGAGGTAGAAGATCCCGACTGATGCCGCTCCCAGGATGGCGAACGCCATCAAGAGGCAGGCGGCGGCGATGGCAGCCGGTCTCCATGCACGCGTCCCGGCCAGCGCCAGGGGGATTCCGGCCACGACCACCGGGATCGAGAGCGGCACCGCCACGCCCCATCCCTGGTCGTCGACCAAGCTTGTGTGTGTCACCCGGGAGATGCACGTCGGACTCGCTTGTGCCCCACCGGGAACCGGCGGAGGCCCGACGGAGCAGACCGACGACACTGATGTCCCTGTGGGGACGACCAAGAGGATGACGGACGCCATCAGGGCGAGGACGAGGGACACGGCGCCAGCCCGCGCTCCCGGCGAGCGCGGTCGGGTCTTTCGGGCCCCGGATGTCTCCTCGACCATGGGGCTTTCCCTCCTGCCTCCCTTGTAACATACATACGTATGAATGACAGAGGCAAACGCAAGCGTTCCACCTCCCGGAGCGGGGCGGGGCGGCCCGGTCCTGCCGATCCGCCTGGGACATCCGAACGGCTGCTCGAGGGAACGATCGCCACGCTGAGGGAACGGGGGTTGGGAGGCACGACCTCGCGGGAGATCGCCAGTGCCAGCGGCGTCAACCTGGCCGGCATCACGTACCACTTCGGCTCCAAGGACGAGCTTGTGGCGCAGGCGCTCCTCCGGACCATGAGGGGCTGGCTCGAGCCGGCCCTGGCCATCCTTCGCCAGGACCTCCATCCCGCCGTGCGCATGATCGGAGCCGTCCAGGCCCTGCAGCAGTCGTTCGAGCGAGCCCGCGATCTCCTCCCCGTCTACCTCGAAGCCCTCGTCCAGGCCCCCCGGGCGGACGCCCTACGCACCGGGGTGGAAGGGCTGTTCGCGGAGCTGCGGGGGTTCCTTGCGGGTCAGATCGCCGAGCTGAAGCGGATGGACTTCCTGCCGGCATGGGTGGAGCCGGACGCAATGGCCACGCTCCTGGTGGCCACGGGGGACGGACTGGCCCTTCACGCCGCCATGGAGCCGAACGCGGTCGACCACCACGCCGTCGCCGGCCAGGCCATGCAGCTCCTCCTCTCGGCCAGCGACGCGATGAAGGGCTTCGCCAGGTGAGAGCTCAGGGCCGCCTACGCCACCAGGCGGCGGGCGAACGTCTCCGGGTCGAACGGGATCAGATCGTCCGCCTTCTCCCCCACTCCCACCAGGCGCACCGGAACGCCCAACTCCTCCCGGACGGCCAGCACGATCCCACCGCGCGCAGTCCCGTCCATCTTCGCCAGCACCACGCCCGTCACACCGACCGCCTCGGTGAACGCCCGGGCCTGGGCGATGCCGTTCTGTCCGGTGGTGGCGTCGAGGACCAACAACACCTCGTCGACCGCGCCGCCGGCCTTCTCGAGTACGCGCTTCACCTTGGTCAGCTCGGCCATCAGCGGCTGCCGGGTGTGAAGTCGCCCGGCCGTGTCCACGATCAGAACGTCACTCCCACGTGCTCGGGCCGCCTGGACGGCGTCGAACGCCACCGCGCCGGGGTCGGCTCCCCGTTCCTGGCCCACTAGGTGCGCCCCCGTCCGGCCGGCCCATGTCTCGAGTTGCTCGCCGGCCGCGGCCCGGAAGGTGTCGCTCGCCGCCAGCGTGACCCGGCGCCCTTCCCTCGACAGGACGTGGGCCAGCTTCCCGATCGTGGTGGTCTTTCCAGTGCCGTTGACGCCTACGACCATGACGATGCCCGGCTTGCCCGATGGCGCCGACCAGACCCCGTCTTCGGCGAACGTCCCGACGATCTCTCGCACCAGCACGTCGGCCGGGTCGGCGGAGTCGTCCAGGTTTTCGCGGACCCTTGCCACCAGGTCTACGGCCGCTCGGGGTCCCACGTCGGCCCGGATGAGCGCCTCCTCCAGCTGGCGCCAGGTCTCCTCCGTGGCCTGCCCGCCCCGAAGGAGGGACCGGACCCGTTCGGCCAGTCCGGTGGGCGCGACGTACGCCTTCTCCTCCCGAACGGATGTAGGCCTGGGCGGTGCCGCCGTTCGCGCACCGGATGGGCGGGGACGCTCGATGGTGGGTGCCGATCCACCTGCCGCCCGGCCACGAGCGACGATCGTGTAGAGGGCCACCGCGGCCGCGATCACCACCAGCACCCCGATGACCACGCTGAGGACCGATCCCACGGCTTCTCCTCAAAGGACCGACTTCTCTTCTCTGTCGTCGCCCGGCGCCGGGAGGCCTCGGAGCCGGGGGTCTTACCGCCCGGCCGGCTCCAGCTCTTCGGCAACCGCCAGGCGTTGAGAGATTACCGTGGAGGCTCCGTCCCGCCCCATCGACAAGCCGTACAGGACGTCGGCCGCCTCCATGGTCCGCTTCTGGTGGGTCACGATCAGGATCTGGGATCTTCGGGCGAACTCCCGCACCACCTGGAGGAAGCGGTTCAGGTTGACGTCGTCG
>JBKPGU010000119.1:0-5136 GCA_046729535.1 Actinomycetota bacterium | reverse complement strand
ACCGTGGCCGGAGCCCGTGAGGCCGCCTGGCCGGTCGTCCCACCGCCTCCTCCACACGCCGCGGTCACCACCGACATGGCCGCCACCAGGAGCGACCCCCGGATGATCAATGATCGCCTCACCCGCATGATCTCCCTCCCTTCACCGGCCTCCCCTCCTGTGACGGTCCGGGAGGCATCTGGGTGGGAGCCTGTTTCGCGGGCCTCGCAGAAACCTTGCATCCGCCTAGCAACGGGCTGAACGCCCAGGCAGTTGCTCTTCCCGGAGATGGGTCTCGGTGCTAGGTTCCGGTCGGGTCTCGGTCAGGGGGCGTGTTGGAGTTTCGGGTTCTCGGCCCGTTGGAGGTGCTGGAAGGGCATCGCGTCCTCCCGCTTGGCGGGGAGAAGCAGCGGGCGGCCCTGGCCATGCTGTTGTTCCACCGGAACGTGGTGGTATCCCGGGACCGCCTCATCGAAGGGATCTGGGGGGAGGCGCCCCCGGTCAGCGCCGGCCCGACCCTGGATACCTACGTCTCCCGCCTGCGAAAGGTCCTACGCGCCGACGGACTCGGGCCGCGCCTGGTCACCCGGCCACCCGGATACCTGTTGAGGGTCAAAGACGGCGAGCTCGACCTGCAACGATTCGAGGCCCTCCTCGATCGGGCGAAGTCGGCCCTCGCATCCGGGGACCAGCGGGCTGCAGGAGAGGTCCTCCGCGAAGCCCTCTCGCTGTTCAGGGGACCCCCACTCGAGGACCTGGCCCACGCCCCCTTCGCTCAGGCCGAGGTCGGGCGGCTGGAGGAGCTCCGTCTCGGCGCGCTCGAGCTGCGACTAGAGAGCGACCTGGACACCGGGGGCCACGCCGGGGTCGTCGGCGAACTGGAGTCGCTGGTTATTCGGTTCCCCTTCCGGGAGCGCTTCTGGGCTCAGCTGATGCTGGCCCTGTACCGGTCGGGTCGACAGGGAGATGCACTGATGGCCTTCGACCGGGCTCGGCGGACCCTGACCCAAGAGCTCGGTGTCGATCCCGGGCAGACCCTGCAGCGACTCCACCAGCGCATCCTCCGGCAGGATCCGGCCCTGGAGGCTGCCAGGGCATCTGCCGGATCTGCCGTCGCCACGATCGGAGTGCTTCCTCCGGACTCCGCGACGGGCACGGCCCAGCCTTCGGCCACCACCCCAGTGACGCCGCCTGTGGTGGCGGAACAACCGGTGCCCCCTCCGCCTCGTGAGGCCCGTCCCAGCCCACGGTTCCCTGGTGGACGACGGAGGACTGCGGCATGGATGTCGGTGGCCCTCGTGGTGGCGCTGGTGGCCGTCCTCCTTCCGCGTCTCTTGGCTGGGGGACGGAACGCCAGCACGGCGTACGCGCCCGGCACGGTCCTGATCGATCTCGCGACCAGACAGGTCATCCGGTCTATCCCCCTCACCGACCTGGCCGTAGCCGCGTACCCAGTCTTTGCCGGCGGGCACTTCTGGGTGAACAACTGGTTCCCGAGTGCGTACGTCGAGATCGACCCGAGCACCGGCGCCATCCTGAAGCAGATCAGCCCGCCGGCGCGCGACCCCGATGTGCACAGGGACTTCGCCACGGTCACCCCTTTCACCGTCCAGGGCAACACGCTCTGGGCCACCTCAGGGGACGATCTGGTGAAGATGGACATTGCCCTGGGCCGAGAGGTCGATCGGTTCGAGCTCGACGACACCGCGGCCGGGCCCGGGCTCGCAGAAGGCGTGGCTGTGGGCGGCGGATCGGTATGGCTGAGCAGGGATGTGGGCCGCGGGCAGATCCTCCGGCTGGACCCCGTCACCGGAACGGTGGAGCAGGTGTGGAACGACGTCACCCCGTACCTGAACCTCGCCTACGGCGACGGCTCGCTGTGGGTGGCCGACGAACGTGGGATCGCCCGGATCGACGGCGAGACGAACGGGCTCACCGTGGTGAACGGTATCCGGGATAACTGCGGAGGGGGTAATGGCGGCTGCGTGGTGGCAGGTGGCGGTTTCGGCTGGACCGACGACGGCTCGAAGGGTGCCACCTACAAGGTGGATCGCGCCGGGCACATCGCGGCCACATACCACACCGGGATCGGCACCAGCTTCCTCTCGTACGTGGACGGCGTCCTGTGGGCGGCCAATCTCGACGACGGAACCGTCACCGGCATCGACGCCCTCACCGGGAGGATGAAGACGAGGTACGCGTTCGGACATCCGGTGGGCGGGCTGGTCGCGGGTGTCGGTGTGCTGCTCGTCGCCGTCAATCCTGGCCGGCCCATGGAGGCTCGCATCGACTCCCTGGCCGGGACGGTGGCCAAGTTCTTCGCCCACCAGAACGAACTCGGAGCCGAAGAGCCCGCCCTGAGCACCGACCCCGGCGCGTACCAGATCGAGTTCGCCACCTGTGCGAAGCTCCTGAACGACCCGGACAAGCCACCCCCAGGGGGATGGCAACTCCAACCGGAAGTCGCGGCGGGGATGCCCACGCTATCGGGGGACGGCCGCACGTACACCTTCCGGATCCGTCCGGGATACCGATTCTCTCCTCCCTCGAACCAGCCCGTCACCGCGGGGACGTTTCGCTATTCCATCGAGCGGGCCCTCTCCCCGAGGCTGGCCGAGGGTCCGGTCGTGCCGAACCCACCCGGCCCCCATTTCATCGACGACATCGAAGGAGAGCGGGCCTTCCTCGACGGGACGGCCTCGCACATCTCCGGGCTCCGGGCCGCCGGCGATACCTTGTCCATCACGCTGACGAGGCCGTCGCCCGACTTCTTGGAGCGACTGGCCCTGCCGTTCTTCTGCCCCGTGCCGGCCGGTACACCATTCGTAGCCGGCGCTCCACACCGGGCCGTGCCCGGCGGCGATGGTTCCGTCGTGTCCGCGGGTCCGTACTACGTTGCGTACGTCGGCGGCGATGGGTACGTGATCCTGAAGCGAAATCCGAACTACCGCGGACCTCGCCCTCACGCGCTCGATGCCATCGCCATCAGGGAGGACGCCGACGCCGGTGCCGCATTGGACCGCGTCCAGAACCAGGGGTGGGACGGCATCACCAGCCTGTCCGACCCGGAACTCGATCCGGGAGGACCTCTCGCTCGTCGATGGGGGCCGGGAAGCGTCGCCGCGGCAGGGAGCGACCAGCGGTACTTCCTGACGCCGGAACTCGGGACCAGGTTCATCGCATTCGATTCGAGCCGCGGGATCTTCGCCTATCAACGAGTTCGCCGGGCCGCGTCTCTCGCTCTCGACCGCGATGCCCTGGCCGCGGCATGGGGGGATCTACCCACCGACCAGCTGCTGCCTCCGCCCCTCCCCGGCTATCGAAAGCGGACCCTCTATCCGCTGTCGGCATCGGTCGCCAGGGCCAGGGCTCTCATGGGCGATCGGACCGGAACTGCCGTCATGGCGATCCCAAGGGGCTGCGACCGGTGCACCGAAGCTGCCTCCTTGGTTCGAGCGGACCTAGGTGCCATCGGGATCGAGGTCCGCGTCAAAGAGCTCGACGATCTCCGCGGGGCACTCGAGTCGGGAGCTAAGTTCGACTTGCTGGATGCCAGCACCGTGATCCTGTATCCAGATGCGGGGAGCTTCCTCACCCAGATGATTCAGGAGATCGGCCTCGTGCTGGAACACCCAGGCGAACAGGACCTCGGCCTCCATGCCATCCCTCATGGATGGCTGCCACCCGGTGTCCAGAAGCAGATCGAAGATCTTGCACACCTGGCCGGAGATGCTCGGCAGGCCGCGGCAGGACGAATCGCGGATGCGCTCGCCACCAACGAGGTGCCAGTTGCGGCATACGGTGTTCCGCAGACGATCCAGTTCGTCGGACCCAACGTCGGGTGTCGGTTGTTCACGTCGTTCGGGTACGGACTGGATCTCGCCGCTGCTTGTCTGAATGGGTTACGCTCCTGAGGATCCGTCGAGCGTTTGGGCGCGGCCGATGTCCGGCGCGCCGTGACGTGGTGACGTCGTCTGCGGGACACATGCGGGACGAGAGAGATGGGGCAGCCCAGCCTGATCGTGAGTTTGACCGCGCTTGGCGTCCTGAATCCGCGTGCCTGCAGCTTGACCAGAGTGCAGGCGAGTCCTCCGATGATGCGTTTCCCCTGGTAGTCCCAACGAGGTTCGAACCCGTGTCTCCACCTTGAGAGTGTTCTCGGAGCCGATCTCGCTACCTGCGGCAATGAGTCGAATCCCGTTCGTGACATGCGGGTTCGATGCTCCACCCGTCCCCGTCATTTCTTGACGTCTCCCGGTCGTTCGCGGGACGATTGCGGGACGATCGAGGGCAGCGCTGGCATCGATGGGTCCGGAGTGTCCGCGCCGCCTACCCTGTGATGAGGTAATCGGATGGCGGTGCTCTCTCATGAGGATAAGACGGGCAACCTCTTTCCCTGCGTCTGGTTCGACGGCAACGCCGAGGAGGCGGCCGAGTTCCTACACGGGCGTGGTCAGAGCATTTGGGTCAGCTCGCAAAGCTGGGGTTCGTGTCCCCTGACGCTCAAGTTCTGTGGACCGGGCGGATCCGGGCTCGCTCGTATCGAGACCCTTGAGACCGGTTTGTACAGATCTGTCACGGGTTGAGTGGGGACTTTGCTCTGCACCGAGTTCGCTGCCGGCCGTCAGTAAATGGACGGGCAACGATCACGAGCCGAGGCCCAATGCATCCACGCTACCACCCCTCCCGGGCAAGCCCAGCCTTCGGCCATTCGACTAGCAGGTCGTTCCGAAGCAGTCGTCTGGGCTGTTGCCCGAGATCGTGCTGTTGGTGATGGCGACCGCGAAGGTCGTGAACAGCCCACCGCCGTGAACCGGGATGCCCTGGCCCCCCGTCAACGAGTTGTTCGTGATCGTCGTACCGACCAGGGTGAGGCGCGGGCTCGGATGTCCCGGGAAGAAAGCGTCGTTCCAGATCCCGCCACCGAAAGCTTCCCCGCTTGGTCCGGTCGCGGTCCCCGTGTTGCCGCTAATCATCGTGCCCCACACCTGCAGGGTGCCGTTGCCGTGCTGGATCCCGGCACCGTGCACGCTCGCCGACCCGATCTTGCTGCTTGCGGTAACACGATTGCCGCTCACGAGGCTGTCGCTGAGGACGGTGCTCGTGGTTTGGATCCCGCCGGCCTCCGCAAAGGCCGAACCCGAAGGCGCCGTGGCC
>JBKPGU010000118.1:0-11734 GCA_046729535.1 Actinomycetota bacterium | reverse complement strand
CTCCCGTCACGACGGCGACGTCCGGGCGGCCAAGCGAGCTGAGGAACCGAGCCTTCCCGCCGTCCGACGAGAGGAAGTGCAGGTCGGAAAGGTGGAGCAGGCTCACCGGGGCGCCCGCGGTGGGAGCCAGGACCCCGAGGCGGTACGTGGTCTTCCGGTACCAGCGGCGCTCGATGAAAACCCCGTAGGCCACGCAGACGAGGCCGGCCGCCGCCACGACGGCAACCGTCCACAGCACGGTGTCCAGTACGCTTGCCACGAGAGGGAATGCGGGCCAGGACATCGCGGGGAGCGATTGTAGTGACCGACCAGACGGTGGAGAAGGGCAGTCTGAAGGAGCGGCTGGGCGAGGAGATGCGGGCCGCCATGAAGGCGCGCGAGAAGATTCGTCTGAGCGCGCTTCGGATGCTCGGCGCGGCGGTGAAGAACCGCGAGGTCGAGGTGGGCCATGCCCTGAACGACGATGAGTTCGTTGAGGTCGCCGGCCGGGAAGTCAAACGGCGAAAGGAAGCCGTAGAGGCCTACGAGCAAGCCGGTCGGGCCGACCGGGCCCAAACCGAGCGCGAAGAGCAGGAGGTTCTGGAGGCTTACCTACCGGCCGGCCTTTCGGAGAACGAGGTGGACGCTCTGATCGATGAAGGGATCGTCGTCACGGGAGCCACCGCCCCCGGCGACATTGGCAGGGTGATGGGCTTCGTGATGGGCAAGGCCAAGAGCAGGGTCGACGGGAAGGTGGTCCAGGCGAAGGTCAGGGACCGGCTGGCGGGCTGACGGTTCAGGCTGGCGGTTCGGCCCCGGCCGCGGCGGCCGAGCCCGGGGCGGGGTCGCTAAGGCTTGCCCTTGCCGCCGCCGGTGGACGAGAAGTTCCCCACGACGATTTGGACAACGATCGAAGCCTGGGTCCTCGTTCCCGGGGCCGGATCCTGGCCGAAGACGACGCCGTCCAGATTCGCGTCGTTCACCTCCACGTAGGAGACGTGCCAGTTGAAGCCAGCCTTGCTGAGGACCTCCTGAGCCTGTTGCTGCTGCATGCCGATAACGTTCGGGACCTGGAGCACGGGAACCTTCCCGTTGCTGACCTGGACGGTCACGGCGCTGCCGAGCTCCAGCGAGGCGCCGGCGCCGGGAGCCTGCGCCACCACCTCACCGGCCGGCTTCACCGAAGGCACCTCCTCGACGAGCGCGGTGAAGTTGGCGTCCGCCAGGATCTTTTTCGCCTCATCGATGCTCTTCCCGACCACGTTGGGGACCTCTCCTGTGGCGGCGGCCGGGGGCTTCGGGAAGTCTTCGACGGGCAATCGTCGCACGGCCTGGAGCATGTAGTCGTGCCAGATCCGGGCCGGAAACGTCCCCCCGAACACCCGGATGGGATACCCGACGTTGCCCACGACGGCGTCCATCGAGATCTCGGCTTTCGAGTACCCCACCCACACGCCCGTGCAGAGCTGGCGGATGAAGCCCATGAACCACGCGTCCCGGTATTCCTGTCCGGTCCCGGTCTTTCCGGCCTGCGGACGTCCGATCTGGGCCGCCGTTCCCGTCCCGTGGTCGACCACCCCCTCAAGCATGGCCGTCACGGTCGAGGCGATCTTCGCGCTGATCACTCGCTTGCACTTGGGCTTGCCGTTCAAGATCAGCTTGCCGTGCGCCGTCTCGACCTTGGTGATGGCGATGGGCTCGCACCGGATGCCGCCGTTGGCGATCACCGAGTAGGCGGAGGTCATGTCCAGCGGCGAGACCCCCACCGCTCCCAGGGTGATGGCGCAGACCGGCGGCACGTACCCGGTGATCCCCATACGGCGGGCCACGTCGACGACCTTGGCCGGCCCCACGTCCCTGATCAGCTGCGCGAACACCACGTTCACGGAATGCGCCGTGGCACTCCACAGGTCGATGTAGCCTCCTCCCCCCGGCTCGGCGTTCTGCGGCTCCCAGTCCCCCTCGGGTCCCTGGCAGATGGGGTCGGAGATGTGGACCGGTGTGGTCGAGTCGTAGATCTTCCCCGGAGGGATACCGTTCTCCAGCGCCGCCACCAACGTGAAGAGCTTGAAGGCGCTGCCCGCGGTGCGTTGGGACTGCGTGGCCAAGTTGAACTTGAACTTCGAGAAGTCCTGGCCTGCGTACATCGCCTGGATCTCGCCGGTCTGGGGCACGATGCTGACCACAGAGGACTCGGGGTCCTTGGGTGGGGTCTTGCCAGGGTTCGGGAGGTGATCGTCCACGGCTTCCCGAGCCAAGCGCTGCATGCGGGGCTCGATCGAGGTGTAGATCTTCAGCCCACCCTGGAACAGGGCGGCGCGGCGCTGGTCGTAGGTCTTGCCGAAGTACTTGAAGTACCGGGGGTCGTGCAGGATCGTGTCCTCGACGTATCGGACGAAGTACGGTTCCGGCCCCGGCGTGTTGATCTTGCGCTGCTTGGTGGACAGCTTGATGGGCGAGCTCAGCGCGTCGACGTACTGCTGCGAGCCGATCCATCTCAGCTCGAGCATCCGGCTGAGGACCTGGTTCCGACGGGCCAGCGCGCGCTCCGGACTGATGATCGGATCGTCGTCGGCGGGGGCCTTGATCACACCCGCCAGCAGCGCCGCCTGGGCCAGCGTCAGGTCCTGGGGCTTCTTCGCGAAGTAGTACTCGGACGCCGAGGCGATGCCGTACGCGCCATGCCCGAAGTACACCAGGTTCAAGTACTGCTCCAGGATCTGGTCCTTCGTGTATTGGCTCTCCAGTTTGACGGCGGCCTGGGCCTCCTGGAATTTCCGGGTGAAGGTCTGGGCCGGCCCGGTCAAGGTGTTCTTGATGAGCTGCTGGGTGATGGTGGAACCGCCCTCCACGATCTCGCCGGCCCTAAGGTTGGCCAGCGCCGCCCGAGCGATGGCATGGATGTCCACGCCCGCGTGCCGCTCGTAGAACCGGTCGTCCTCGATGGCCAAGATGGCCTTGCGGGTGATGTCGTTGACGGCGGAGAGCCTCACCACCCGCCGGTTGTAGTCGGCCAGCGTCGCCAGCACGGAGCCGTCGGCCGCGTAGATCACGGTGCGCTCTGGGAAGGTCTTGATCTGCACGCGTCCCTGGCCGGCGAACTTCGACTCGAACGACTTGATGGCCTTCCCGGCGCTTCCGAACAGCGGGAACAGCGTCAGGGCGACCAGGGCCGAGGCGCCGATCACCACGAGCGGGATCATCGTTGCGCTCATGAGGACCCGGCCATAAGGCGTAGGCCGGCGGGGACCCGTCCAGGGGCGTGCGGCGTGCGTGCGGATCAAGACCCTCGCTTCTTTGGCGGCCGCCATAGCTTACCGGGCAGTAGCGCGCGGGGCCAGTGACTAGGAGAAATCCCCCAGTGGGGAAACAATGGAAATCGCAATGGCATTCGCCACAGATGGGGAGTGCCCATAGCTCCACTGAAGCGGAGGGGATGACGATGGACCAGCCGCCCAATCAAGAGGACTGGCCATCTTCCGCCATGCAAAATGGCACCGAAGGGCTATTCGCTCATCCCCGGGGCAACCTTAGGATGCCCGGCATGTCTTGGGAGGCAGATGCCCGCTGCAACGCGTACGATCCCGAGATCTTCTTCGACCCGCGCGTCAGGTTCGAACGGAAGGCCAAGTCAATCTGTGGACGTTGCGACGTCCGCGCCGACTGCCTTGCGTACGCCCTTCAGACCCGGATCGACTTCGGGGTGTGGGGCGGCCTGAACGGCAAGGAGCGCCGAGCGCTTATGCGAGGCCCGAGGAAGGTCGCCGATCTGCACGAAACCGCTGAGAAGGTCGCCGTCGGCACCTGAGTCCCGCTGGGACTCAGGTTCGCCGAAACTGAGAGGCTCTTCCCGGCGGGTCCGTAGAATCGGGCTCGGTGAGACGGTCCCTCCTACTCCTCATTCTGCTACTCCCGATCGTCCTGGCCGCGGAGGCAAGGGCCGCCTCGCCGTCTCCTCAGGCCGGCGTCGATGTGGTGAAGGTCCAGGGGGTTATCGACCCGTCACTCGCCTCGTACATCAGGGGTTCGATCCGGGCAGCCGAACGCTCGGGAGCGACGGTCGTGCTCCAGATCGACTCGCGCGGCTCCTACGACGACTATGCCCAAGCGCTGGGCATCTTCATCAGATCGGCCACCGTCCCGGTGGTCGCCTGGGTCGGCCCGACCGGCGCCCGGGCCGCCGGGGGTGCCGTCTTCCTGGTCTATTCGTCGGGCGTGGTTGCCCTGGCCCCCGGAGCGGGGATCGGGCCGGGTCGCCCATTCGATCTGGGAACGAAGGCCCCGGCGGAGTCGGCATCGGCTGTCGCCGCGGGTGAAGCGACTCTCGAGCGGCTGGCGTCGGGAGGGGGCTTCTCGGCCGACGTCGTGCGACGGGTCGTTTCCGGGCCGGTGCTCCCGGCGGGTCCGGCGGTGGATGCCGGGGCCGCGACGCTGATCGCGTCCGACGTGGTCGACCTGCTGGCGAAGCTCGACGGGCGTTCGGTCCCGACATCGGACGGGCCGGTGACCATTCGAACGTCCAGCCGCGCGGGCCAACGGGTCCAGGTCCGGTTCCACGAGATCGGCCTGCTCCAGCGAATCCTCCACGCGGTCAGCACCCCCACAGCGGTCTACGTCCTGCTCGTGCTCGGACTCTGGCTGATCGCGTTCGAGCTGACCCAGCCGGGGTTCGGCGTGGCCGGGATCGGTGGCGTGGCGGCGATCGCGCTGGCGGGCTACGGGCTGGCCGTCATCCCCGTAAGCTGGCCGGGCCTGACCCTGATCGTGGCCGGGATCGGCCTGCAGGGCTTGGACGTCGCGATCCGGCGCGTGGCCTTGCTCACCCTGGTGGGAACGGCGTTGTTCGCTGCCGGTTCGATCCTTGCCTGGCGGGCCGTGGCGCCGTCCATCGACCTCTCCGTTTGGCTGATCGCCCTCTTCACCGTGGCCGGGGCGCTGTTCTTCGGATTCGGGATGACCGTGGCCCTGCGATCCCGCGACCGGGCGCGGACGGCCCAAGTGGGGCTGGTCGGGTTGGTCGGAGAGGCCCGTGGAGACCTGAACCCGGAGGGCGCGGTGTTCGTCAAGGGAACGCTGTGGCGGGCTCGGTCGTCGAACGGCCCCATCCCGAAGGGCCGGAGGGTTCGGGTGCGGGGTATCGACGGCTTGATCCTGCGGGTCGAACAAGAGCCGGACTGAGACCCCGGTGATCCGGCGACGCTCGCTCCCGGCGCTCGATGTGAGTATCTTCCCGATTGGTTACGCCCGAGGCCTTTGGCCATGGTCGTTCGATCGCTGTGGCCATCCCTCCCCGTCAGCCGAGGCCGCTGATGGGCATCCTGAGCGTGTTCTCCCTGGACCAACGGTTCAGCTCTGAGACCCCGCCCGATGATGCTGCTCGCGGAGAGCGCAGCCCTGTCAATCGCCAACTCCCGTCTCCACGAGATCGAACGCCGACGGGTGGCCGAGCTGCGCGAGCCGACCCGCTCGTAGGTCATCGGGGGCTCCCAAACCGTCGTCAGTCCGCGACGGAATTGTGCCGATTGTGTGAATGAGGCCGCTCCGAGGAACGGCTGGCATCCCGGGAGCGTCTTCCTACGAAATACTTTGATAGACGCAACTGAGAGGAGGGACCGGCCGGAAACGGCCCTCGTCGTGGCGATCGACAGTTGGGAATACGGATGGCAATGGCGGGCCTCCTGCCGGGGGGAGGACGCCAACCTGTTCTTCCCTCCGAATCACGTCGAGGAAAAGCAGGAGCGCCTCGTTCGCGAGTACCGAGCCAAAGCCATCTGCGCCACATGCCCCGTGCGCATCGAGTGCCTCGAATACGCCGTGCGGACCCGCGAGCCTCACGGGATCTGGGGCGGCCTGAACGAGCTCGAACGGCGGATTCTGCTCCGCGACCGCGAACGGGACCTGCGCCTGGTCCAGTAGCGCGATACCGTTGGCGCCGTGAGCGCCGAGGAGCGGCTGGCCGAGCGTGGGATCGAGCTTCCCCCCGCGCCTCAGCCGCTATCTGCGTACATCCCGGTGGTCGTGAGCGGAACGCTCGCCTTCGTCGCCGGTCAGGTCCCCATGGCCGACGGGAAGCTCCTGGCGACCGGGAAGCTGGGGGCGGAGCTCGACGTCGAGGCGGGCGCGGAGTTTGCCCGGAGATGCGCCCTGCAGGCGCTCTCGGCTCTGAAGGCCGAGCTCGGATCGCTCCTCCGTGTCCGGCGCATCGTGAAGCTCACCGTCTTCGTGGCCTCGGCCCCCGGATTCACCGACCTGTCCAAGGTGGCGAACGGCGCGAGCGACCTGCTCGGAGAAGTGTTCGACGAGATGGGCCGGCATGCCCGTTCGGCCGTCGGCGTCGCCGAGCTCCCCCTCGGCGCGCCTGTCGAGGTCGAGGTCGTCGCCGAGATCACCCCGTAGGGTCGCCCGTCAGGCGGCTCTACCTCAGCGTTGCTCTCGGAGCACTCGCACGTCCCCTTGCCTGCGGGTCACCCCTTTTCCATCGAGGTACTCCAGGATCGGCAGGGCGTACTTGCGGCTGGTTCCAAGTGCCTCCCGGAAGGCGGACACGGTGATCCCTGAAGACCCGGCCTTCGCCCGGAGGACCTGTTCGGCCTGAGCGAGGAACTCGGGTGTCAGGACGAGCTCGGACGAGACTCGCACCAGTCGTCCTTCGGCGGATACGGCCCGGACGAGCTCGGCTCCGAAACCCGCGGCGCCAAGCTCCTTCACGGTGGGAGGGGAGGGCTCGGCCGCTCGGATCGTCTGGATCAGCCGGTCGGCGTCCTCGCGGCCCGCGGTGGACATGGAGTGCGAGGGAAGGCGGAGAGCGGTCGCCTCCCGGGCGAGCTCGCCGCGGCCGACCAGGTGTGCAATGAAGGCGTCGGCCAGGTCAGGGTCCGAGAAGGCCGGCCGCAGGTCGGCGAGCATCGCCCGGGCGTCCCCCATCTCCAGACCAGGGCCCAGCGGATGCTGCCGGTGATGTTCGGCCACGGCGGAAGCGAGCTTCGCGCCGAGCTCGTCCACCACCCCCGGGGCTGCCAGCCATCCGCCCAGCCTGACCGCGCCCCTCTCGATGGCGTCGGCCGGTGAAGCGCCGACGATGATGGGGACGTCGGAGGCACGAACGATGCCGCGATCGGCCACCAGCCGCCATGCGAGCGCGGGCCGGTCGGCGTTCATCCGAGCCATCAGCCGCCCCACCGGGTCAGGGCCGGGGCGGGACGGCGGTTCGGTGTCGATGACCTCGCCCCCGGCCACGGTCTCCTGTCGTCCCGCCTCCCGGAGGACGAAGCTGTCGTGGACGTCCAGGACCACCGGTCGGAACAGGGTCACCCGGGCGAAGGCGGCCCGTTGGCCGGATCGGAGCTCGGCCACGTCGTAGAAGCGGACGCGGGCGTCCCGCTCGGCGGAGCCGGCGTACAGCTTGTACGCGCCCCTCGACGTCAGGGCATGGCGCAGGTCCCGCACCGGACGGATCCATCCTTCGAACACCGAGGTCGCCCGCCACTGCCCGGGGAGGGTCAGGACGTCGCCGCGCTCCAGTTCGGCGCGGCCCGTGCCCGCCAGGTTGACGGCAACCCGGGAGACCGGGGTTGCCGCCTCGAGCGAGCGCTTGTGGGTCTGAAGGCCTCTGATGCGCGCCCGGTGGCCGGAGGGAAGGATCTCCGCCTCCTGACCCACCTCGAGCGGGCCGCCGGTCAGCGTCCCCGTCACCACGGTCCCGGCTCCCCGGATGGTGAAGATGCGGTCGAGGAACTGCCGGGGCCGGCCGACGCGCTCGGCCGGTGGGGCTGCAGCGAGCATCGCGTCCAACGCATCCCCGACATCATCCAGCCCCTCGCCGGTCGTGGCCGAGCATGGAACCAGCGGGGCGTGCTCCAGCTTCGTGCCAAGCAGCCGCCCACGAACCTCGCGCAGCCTCGTCTCGAGTGTGTCGGCGTCGACCAGGTCTCGCTTGGTCAGGGCCACGACCGCGCCGTCCACTCCCAACACGTCGACGATCTCCAGGTGTTCCTCGGACTGGGGCTTCCAGCCCTCGTCGGCGGCGACCACGAACAGGACGAGGCGCACGGGACCGACCCCCGCCAGCATGTTGCGGATGAACCGCTCGTGGCCGGGCACGTCGACGAAGCCGACCTCCCGACCGGAGGGCAGTGTGGTCCACGCGAATCCCAGGTCGATGGTGAGACCGCGGCGCTTCTCCTCGGCCAGGCGGTCGGGGTCCATCCCGGTCAGGCGGAGGATCAGGGCGGACTTGCCGTGGTCGACGTGGCCGGCCGTCGCCACGACGTGCACGGGTTGTCAGTCCTGCTCGAGCGCGTATCGGATGGCTCGAAGCAACCGGTCGTCGTCCTCCGGCGGGACCGTGCGGAGGTCGAACACCAGCGAACTATCCTCGACGCGGCAGAACACCGGAGGCCGGCCTCGGCGAAGCCTGGCGGCCAGCCGGCTCGGGCTTCCGGTCGACAAGACCAGCTCCGCCGAGGGGATTGCGTACCCGGGCATCGAGCCTCCACCCATCACCGCTTCGCTTTGCCGGACCTGCGCAGTCTTGAGGACTGCCGAGAAGCCCCGAGCGCGGGCCATCAGGCTTGATTGCTCGGCCCCCAGCAACCGCCAGATGGGGACCTCGTGACGCCGGCCGGTGGCGTACATACGGAGCACGGCCTCCAGGGCAGCGATGGTCATCTTGTCGACCCGCATGGCCCGAGCCAGGGGGTGCTTGCGGAGGCGCTCGACCAGTTCGGCCCGGCCGGCCGCGATCCCGGCCTGCGGTCCTCCGAGCAGCTTGTCTCCGGAGAACGTCACCAGGTCGGCGCCCCCGGTCAGGGCCTCGGTCACGGCCGGCTCGTCGGACGGGACGTCGGCATAGCGATCGAGCAGGCCGCTGCCCAGATCGAAGAGGAGGGGGACACCTCCCTTCCGGGCCACGTCGCTCAATTCGGCGAGTTCGACCTGGCTGGTGAAGCCCACCACCCGGTAGTTGCTGGGGTGGACCTTCAGGATGAGCCCCGTCTTCACCGACAACACCGAGCGGTAGTCCGCGGGCCGGGTGCGGTTCGTGGTGCCCACCTCGACCAGCTTCGCCCCGGACGCTCGCATGATGTCGGGGAGGCGGAACTCTCCGCCGATCTCGATCAGCTCGCCCCGCGAGACCAGGACGTCCTTGCGGTTCGCTAGCGCCGCCAAGGCCAACAACAAGGCCGCGGCGTTGTTGTTCACGACCAGCGAGGCCTCGGCTCCGGTCAACGATTCGAGGAGGGCCTCAGCCCTCGCCGTGCGGCGTCCCCTGGCGCCCGTTTCTCGCTCGACTTCCAGGTCCGAGTACCCGTGCGCGGCTTCCGCGGCGGCCTGGGCTGCCCTGGCCGGGAGCGGCGCCCGCCCCAGCCCCGTGTGGAGCAGTACCCCGGTGGCGTTGATCACCTCGCTGAGGCCGTAGTAGGACAGGGCCGCGGCGCCGATCGCCCTGGCCATGATGACGTCGTTCGCGGGCACCGGCGCTCCGCGAGCGGCCGCCTCGCGGACGTCGGTCAGCGCGGTCTGCAGGGCGCGCTTCAGGACCGGACGGCCGAATTTGGCCGCGGCCTTCTTCCCAGGCTCTGATCGGAGGAGGGCATCGATGGATGGCACACGTCGTCGTTGGTCGGACCTCGGCCCCTGGACCGTTGTTCGTGCCTTCTCGGCCATCGACCCGAGAGTAGCAGCGGCGGAAAACGGCCGAACCTGGCGTGGTCGCCCGGCCCCCAGCGTGACTATTGGAGTCGCCCCCTACCTACAGACCCAACGATCTCGCGATGATCACGCGCTGGATCTCGCTGGTGCCTTCGACGATGCGGAACATCCTGACCCAGCGGAAGATCCGCTCGACCGGCCCTTCGATTAGCAGGCCCATGCTCCCGTAGATCTACACCGCACGGTCGGCCACACGTTCTCCATCTCGGTGTTGCTCACCTTCACCATGGAGGACTCTCTGATCGGCTGCTCTCCGCGGTCCACCAGCCACGCCAGGTGATACGTCATCAGCCGTGCGGCGTGCACCTCGAGGCCGAGTCGGCCAGAACTCGCCGATCACGTGGTCCTTCGGCACACGGCAGTTCTGGAATTCGTCGGAGATGGCGAAGTCCACGCCGTAACGCTACCGGTTCCACCGGTGGGATGAGCCTTTGCTACGCTGGCGCCCGATGGACGTCCGGGAGCGAGCCCAGTACACGGCGACCAGCGACGCCTGGATGCTGCGGGGCGGCGGGATCGACGTGGTGGTCGAGGGCCCGCTTCGAACCGAGGAGATGATCCTCAACATCGGGCCCCAGCACCCCTCGACTCACGGCGTCCTCCGCGTGGTGCTGGAACTGGACGGCGAACGCATCATCTCCGCGGAACCGGTCATCGGCTACATGCACCGCGCCGCCGAAAAGCTCGCCGAGTACCGCGACCCGCGACAGGTACTGGTCTTGATGAACCGGCACGATTGGCTCTCCGCCCTGAACAACGAGCTCGGCTGGATCATCGCGGTGGAGCGCATGATGGGGGTGGAGGTTCCGGAGCGAGCCCAATGGATCCGCACCATGATGGCCGAGTGGAACCGGCTCCTGAACCACTTGATGTTCACCGGTTCCTACCCGCTGGAGCTGGGCGCGATGACGCCGATGTTCTACGCGTTCCGCGAGCGGGAGATGATCCAGGACCTCATGGAGTCGGCCACGGGCGCCCGGATGCATCACTCCTTCGTTCGGGTGGGCGGCCTGAAGGACGACCTTCCTCGGGGGTTCTTGAAGCAGAGCGCTGAGGTCCTGAGGTGGACCCGGAAGAAGCTGGCGGACTTCGAGACCCTCATCATGGGCAACGAGATCATCCACGCCCGAACGAAGGGCATCGGCGTGCTGGCGCCGGAGGTGGCGGTTGCGTATGGCTGCTCCGGCCCGATCATCCAGGCGTCCGGGATCCCGATGGATCCCCGCAAGGACGAGCCGTACGAGAAGTACGCCGAGGTCGAGTTCGAGGTGCCGGTCGGCACCACCGGGGACTGCTACGACCGGCTGTGGGTGCTCGTCCAGCGGATGTGGGAGTCCTGCAAGATCGTCGAACAATGCATGGACAAGCTTCCGGCCGGCCCGTACATCACCCCAAAGCTCCCCAAGAAGATCAAGGTCCCGGAGGGCGAGATCTACGTTCGGACCGAGAACCCATTGGGATTGATGGGGTATTACGTGGTCGGTGACGACGGCGACTTCCCGTACCGCCTGAAGATGCGGACGGCGTCGTTCGCCAACGTCTCCATGATCCCGTCACTCCTGCCCGGCTCGCTGGTGCCGGATCTGATCGCCATCCTCGGAAGCGTGTTCTTCGTGGTCGGCGACATCGACCGCTGACGCTACGTCGTCGACAGCGACCGCGGCGTTCGTTCGGGAACCTCGCCCACACCGAAGCACGCCACCAGGAACCCGCCGAGGCCCATGGGGTCCACCAGTTGGGCGGCGCGGTTGCGCTCCGAATACACGCGAAGGGCCGTCAGCCCGTCTCGGTCCGCGGTCGCCCTGACCTGACTGGCTCGAGCCTCCTCGTCCCACCGGGAGTATCCGAGGGCCAGCAGCGCGTCTCGTTGCGTCACCGGTCCCCACTCCCTGAGTCCCAGGCTGCGCCCCCGCTCGACCAGCGCGCCGAAGTCGACCCCGGCGGTGATGTCGCGCGATCCCGGCTCGGCCAGGACGTCGTCCTCGAACAGATGGCCCCGATAGCCGTGCACGTAGTCCTTGTGTTGTTGCCCTGTCCAGCCGTA
>JBKPGU010000117.1:0-3525 GCA_046729535.1 Actinomycetota bacterium | reverse complement strand
GGCCGACCCCTTCCCCGCGGCTGTCCCGGAGCGTGTTCCTTGGCTGAGCCGCTGCTGGAGGTCAGGAACCTCAAGGTCCATTTCCCAACCGAGGACGGCCTGGTCAAGGCCGTGGACGGGGTGTCGTTCTCCATCAGTCCGGGCGAGACGCTGGGCGTGGTGGGGGAGTCAGGTTCCGGAAAGAGCGTCAGCTTCCTCACGGTCATGGGGCTGGTCACCCGGAAGGAGGCCAGGATCTCCGGAGAGGTGCTCTTCCGCGGCCAGGACCTCCTGAAGCTCCCTCCGGACGAGATGCGGCACATCCGGGGGGCGAAGATCAGCATGATCTTCCAGGACCCCCTCACCGCCCTGAACCCCGTCCACAGGGTCGGGAACCAGATCGCCGAGGTCTTCACCACCCACCGGGACGCCACGAAGAAGGAGGCGTTCGAGGAGTCCATCAACCTCCTCCAACTGGTGGGCATCCCCCGGCCTCGTGAGCGTGCCCGGCAGTACCCGCACGAGTTCTCCGGCGGGATGCGCCAGCGGGCCATGATCGCCATGGCCCTGGCTTTGAACCCCGACATGCTGATCGCCGACGAGCCGACCACCGCGCTGGATGTGACGGTCCAGGCGCAGATCGTGGACCTGATCGACCGGATGAAGGAGGAGTTCGACGCCGCCGTCGTGCTGATCACCCACGACCTCGGCGTCGTCGCCGAGCACTGCGACGACATCATGGTCATGTACGCCGGCAGGTGCGTGGAATTCGGCGACCGGCGCGACATCTACTACGGCGCGCACATGCCCTACACCTGGGGACTGCTCCAGTCGATCAGCCGCATCGACCAGGACCGGAGCGAACGACTGAAGCCGATCCAGGGCCAGCCTCCATCGCTGATCTTCGTGCCATCTGGGTGTCCGTTCCATCCTCGCTGCCCGTACGCCATGGAGATCTGCCAGACCCAGGTCCCGCTACTCCTGCCCGTCAACGGGCACCACGCCTCGGCCTGCCATCTTCCCCTCGCCGAAAAGGAGCGCATCCTGTCGGAGGAGGTGCTGGTCCGGGCATGAGCGTCACCGTAAGCGAGGAGTCGAAACAACAGACCGAGAAGAAGGGCGAGCCCCTCATCAAGCTCGAGGGGGTCAAGAAGTGGTTCAAACTGACCCGCGGGGTCGTCTTCCAGAAGACCATCGGGCACGTGCACGCTGTCGACGGGGTCGATCTCGAGGTCTATCCAGGAGAGACCCTGGGGTTGGTGGGGGAGACCGGGTGTGGGAAGTCCACCCTGGCCAGGGTGGTGATGAAGCTCTACGACCCGACCGAAGGCAAGATCTGGTTCGACGGCCAGGACATCACGAACTTCAAGGGCCGCGATCTCCGGGCTCTTCGCCGGGATATGCAGATGATCTTTCAGGACCCGTACGCCTCGCTGAACCCCCGGAAGACGGTCGGTGCCATCATCGGCGAGCCCTTCCACCTCCATCACACCGTGGCTCGGGACAAGATCAAGAACGAGGTCAAGCAGCTCATGGAGCTGGTCGGCCTGAACCCCGAGCACTACAACCGGTACCCGCACGCGTTCTCCGGCGGCCAGCGCCAGCGCATCGGGTTCGCCCGGGCCCTGGCCCTCCGGCCACGACTGATCGTGGCGGACGAGCCGGTATCGGCCCTTGACGTCTCCATCCAGGCCCAGATCCTGAACCTCTTGGAGGACCTCCAGGACGAGTTCAAGCTGACGTACCTGTTCATCGCCCACGACCTCTCGGTGGTGAAGCACGTCTCCGACCGGGTCGCGGTCATGTACCTCGGGAAGATCGTCGAGATGGCCCCCGGCGAGACGCTCTACAGGAACCCCAAGCACCCCTACACGGGCGCGTTGATGTCCGCCGTGCCGGTGGCCGACCCAGACCTGGCCGCGCAGAAGAAGCGGATCATCCTCGAAGGGGACGTCCCCTCGCCGATCGACCCGCCGTCGGGGTGTCGGTTCCACCCCCGCTGTCCTCGCGCCCAGTTCCCGAAGTGCCAGGAGGTTGAGCCCGAGCTTCTGCCGCACCACACGGGACAGGTCGCCGCATGCCACTTCCCACTGGAGGACCGGGCCGTCATCACAGAGGAAGCAGAGGCTCTGGTGGCGAAGCGGTCGGGGAGCGGCAGACCACCTAGCCCTGCGTCGACGGGCTCTGGGTGAACCGGCTTTCGGGATCCGACCCGGTATCATGCTTGCGTGCTCACCGCGGCCGTCATCGTCATCCATCTGCTTGCTTCGCTGTTCTTGATCGTCTTCGTCCTGTTGCACTCGGGCAAGGGATCGGGACTGTCGGACATGTTCGGCGGTGGGGGCGGCCTGTCCGGGGGGACCTCGATCGAGCGGAACCTGGACCGGATCACCATCGCCACGGCGGTCATCTTCGGCCTGACCACCTTTTGGCTGGCCTGGAAGTGGAGCTAGGCCAGCTTTCCCTCACCGCTCCAAGCCCAGCCGATAGAATCGGGGAACTCACGTCGGAGTGGCGGAATTAGGTAGACGCGCCAGGTTGAGGGCCTGGTGGGCGAATAGCCCGTGGGGGTTCAAATCCCCCCTCCGACACCAGGCGGACGACCTAGTCTCCTCGGTATTCCCTCTGGGGGTCCAGCGAGCCCTCAAGGCCGAGGAGGAGGCATGGTGCATCCGAACGAGGTGCTGCTCCGCCAGGCGTACGACGCGCAAGCGCGCGGAGACATCGAGAGCTACCTCACCGTATTCTCCGATGACTTCGTCCTCCACATCCCCGGGCGATCGCGGATCGCCGGCCAGTACCGGGGCAAGGACGACGCGTACTGGAGCTGAACCCGCGAACCTCCACGGTGCGATGCTTGCGGTTCAATCGGAGCCCAAGCTGAACACGCCCCCGACCAGCGAGAGCACGCCCACGGCACGCGTGCCTCGTCGTACCATCCCGGTCATGAGAGACAGATCCGATGAGCTCGTCGAGGTGGGGCGCGATGCCCTCGAGCGTCACGCGTGGCAGGAGGCCTACGACGCCCTGACCCAGGCCGACCGTCAGGGATCTCTGAACGGTGAGGGTCTGCAATTGCTGGCCTTGGCGGCCTACTGGACGGCGCATCCGGACCAGACCGTCGGTCATCTGGAGCGGTCCTTCACCGCGTACTTGAACGAAGGTGATCGCGCCGCGGCGGCGATGCTGGCGTTCCGGGTGGGCGAGCAGCATGGCATGCGGATGAACTTCTCGCAGGCCCAGGGATGGGCGGCTAGAGCCGCGAGCCTGGCCGAAGAGAACCCCGATTGGCCCGTCCACGGTTGGCTGCTGTGGATGGGCGGGCTGCTGGCCTGGTTCGGGAGCGACTTCGAAGGGGCCGTTGCCTACTACGACAAGGCTCTCAGCATGGCCTCTGGAACCGGGGACCGCGATCTCCACGGGATGAGCCTCCACGACAAGGGAAGCGCACTCTGCCTTCTGGGGAGGGTCGCCGAGGGCATGGTCTTTCTGGACGAGGCCATGGCCGCCGTCGTCGGAGGAGAGCTGGGTCCGGATGCGGCCGGC